>DMXI01000372.1 GCA_003483885.1 Microscillaceae bacterium | reverse complement strand
CTTTGCTTATAATTATTCAAACTAGATACCAGTTTTAAAACACAGCAAAAACTATTTTATAAATAACTGGCAATCAGTATTTTATTTTCATAAAAAATATTTTAGACAACTTTTCTCTAATTAATAACAGTATTTTTTTATACGATATATCGCCAACAAAACGAAATATCGTAACCTTATTTCTCCTCCCCTATCATATAGCAGTTTTTGACAATCCAAAGTGAGCGCAAATATCGAACTTGAGTTATCACAATTCAATACTGTTTATCATGAAAAAACTATTGTTGTTAGCTATCCTCTGTAGCATAGCATTTACAGGTAGCTGTCAATCCAAGTCAGCCGCAAAAAACACCCTTCACCAATTATTTGAGGAATACACTCAAGAGTTTGAAAACCTAGGAGTTGCCTCGCGATTTAGCCTAAGCTATGCTGACAATTTGAAGAACCTTCCTCGTGTAAAAAAACTGCAACAACAACAGCGTTTTTTTGCCAAATATGCTCAAAAAGCCCAAGCAATAAACCCAAAAAAACTTTCCAGGAATGATCGTTACGATTATGCCCATTTCTTGTATGAACTTAAGCGGAACCGAGAACAACTAGACTTACAATTAGCCTTTCGGCAAAACCCTTTGAAAATATCAGATCAGGGCATGAAATTTCTACCTAAAGGGTGGTATGCCATGTATGTAAAACGTATGACTACCGCTGAAATAAGTCCCAAGGCCTTGATGCAGTTTGGCGAACAGGAAGTGGCTCGAGTAAAGGGCGAAATTCAGAAAATACAAGCCAAAGCTGGGTTTAAGGGACGTAGTGAGGCTTTTTACCAGCATTTGCAAGACGAAAAGTTCAACCTAACCAATATGGATACAATTTTAGCGCGTTATGCTCAGCTTGATCTTACGGTAAGGAAAAACTTGCATCGGTTGTTTGAGTATACCCAAGCTCGCGAGGTAAAAATTAAACCCATCCCAAATGTAAATTATGATTCTCCTCCTGGGTATCTCATCCCTAATAGAGTACATGGAAACACCTTTTATTTTAAGTATTATCAAGGAAAACACAACTGGCGAGCAATGGATTTTTTATACCTCCACGAAGCACTTCCAGGGCATAGCTACCATTTTGAGCATGAGCAATTGCACCTGAAAAATTTGCCAGCTTTTCATAAGTTAGTAAGGTACCCTGGCTTTTTTGAAGGTTGGGCAGCGTATGTAGAGAATTTTGGGAAAGAATTGGGTGTGTATCAAAATATCTACGCGGAGTTTGGTAAATGGTCTTGGGATTTGGTACGCTCGGTTAGAATCGTACTCGATGTGGGAATTCATCATATGGGCTGGAGTAAACAACAAGCCCTGGATTATTGGAAAAAACACATCCCATTTAGAATGGACATCGCTCAACGCGAAGTAGATCGGGTAACCCGTTGGCCAGCTCAGGTGTTAAGCTACAAATTGGGAGAGGCTAAATTATTGGCACTCAAACGACGCTGCGAACAAAAACTGGGAAAGCGTTTCAATATCCGCAAATTCCATAGCAAAGTCATAAGCAAAGGACAAGTACCACTCGCTTTGATGGAAACAATGGTCAATGATTTTATAGAAGATACCCTACAACAAAAACTAAGTGACAAGGGTTAGGCAGTGGTGATATTGCTAAAAGGCTGGTTTACAATAAGAAGCAGATATAACTTCTAACTAAATCAGTCTTTTTTTATGCAAAAAAATCAAATAAATATTGGTAACTATTCGCCTTTGCCTGTGCTGTATTTCTGGGTAATTTCGAAGATATGGCCCAAGATTATGATAAAATTTTAAAGGAAAATATTGGAGAACTTTTTCTCGTTTTGAGTAAAAAATACCTGAGGGTAGAGATCAAACATAGTGAAGAACTCAAAGATAAGTTGCAAACTACCCTGGAAAAGGAAGCCGACTTTTTGCGCAAGGTCGAGACCCCACAAGGTGAGCAATTGATCGTTCATCTGGAGTTTCAAACCAGTGATGAAAAGCATATGGTGTATCGTATGCAAGAGTACTTTGCTATTTTACAAAAAAAGTATCAACTCCCTATTCGCCAGTTTGTTATTTATGTGGGCGAAAAACCTCCTCAAATGCGCACCGAACTAAGTGAATATGAAGTTTTTACTGGATTTGAGCTGATGAATTTGAAAGAAATTCACTACACCCAACTACTGGATTCTCACATTCCCGAAGAGGTGATTTTGGCCATCTTAGGGGACTTCAATAATCAAACTTCGGAGAAGGTTTTGAGGCAAATAATTGTTAAATTACAAAAACTAAGCAGTGCACCCATTACGTTAAACAAGTACCTACGGCAATTATTTGTTTTTGCCCGACTAAGAAATTTAACCGAAGTAACCCAAAAACAACTCAATACTATGGCTTTTACCTATGATATAGAAAAAGACGCTTTTTTCAAACGTGGCAAAGAAAAGGGAAGAGAAGAAGGTAGATTAGAGGGAATGCAAGAAGGAAAATTGGAAGGAATTCAAGAGGGCTTACAAAAAGGCAAAGAATCTACTGCTATCAATTTATTGAAATTAGGCAAGTTCACTTACAAAGAAATTGCGCAAATCACAGATTTAACTTTAGAACAAATAGAAGCAATCGCAAAAAAGCAGTAATTATGGCTTTTACCTATGATATAGAAAAAGACGCTTTTTTCAAGCGTGGAAGAGAAGAAGGAAAATTGGAAGGAATTCAAGAGGGCTTACAAAAAGGCAAAGAATCTACTGCTATCAATTTATTGAAATTAGGTAAGCTCACTCGTGAAGAGATTGCGCAAATCACAGATTTAACTCTAGAACAAATAGAGCACATTGCTCAAAAACTAAATACTTGATTCATTCCTGTTTCATTCACATTTTCGACACATCATCTTAATTTCTTTTGAATCAGGCAGTTAGAAAATAGCTTAAAAATCCCGCCTTTCGAGCCTAAATTTATTAAAAAAAATAAAGTAAATTCGTGGCACTTTTTACCTTCAGGTTAGCTCAGGCTTTACGTAACTTTAGAGTAATAAAACATTACTTAACCCAGAACCCTAGTTCGTAGCTGAGTTATCTATTTTATAATCAAGTCGATATGTTTATTGAACCTAATTTGAAGAATACCCCTCACAAAACCGGGTGGATTGAAGTAGTATGTGGATCTATGTTTTCGGGTAAAACAGAGGAATTGATTCGGAGAGTAAAGCGAGCCAAGATTGCTAAACAAGAAGTAGTTATTTTTAAACCCTCCATTGACAAACGTTTTCACGCCCGACATGTGGTGTCACACAATGCCAATGCGGTGATGTCGAATCCGGTACCTTCTTCTGAGGAAATTTTGAATCATGTACAAAACTGTGATGTAGTAGGTATTGACGAAGCCCAGTTTTTTGATGATGGCATCGTGGATGTAAGTATTGAATTAGCCAACCGAGGTATTCGAGTGATTGCCGCTGGGTTGGATATGGATTTTAGAGGTAAACCGTTTGGTCCTATGCCCTATTTGATGGCCGTGGCCGAATATGTAACCAAGGTACACGCTATCTGTGTTACTTGTGGCGATATTGCTCATTATTCACACCGTTTGGTATCTTCGGACGAGAAGGTAGTATTGGGCGAAAAAGACGTATATGAGCCCTTATGTCGTAAATGTTTTTATGAAGCAGAAAGCAATGTTGTACCTATCAATGGCACTGCTCAGCCTAATGAACAACAAGCCCAACAAGGATAGTATGTGATGGTTGTATTGTTTTATACCTCTCTCAAAGGCCATCGTATAAAACAATGTAATCATTTCATTCAAAACTCAAGCTATTTTGGCTTAGTGTAATGATATCACCACATTCTAAACGCTTGAAAATGAATAGGTTTTCAGGCGTTTTTTTATGCCCTTAATTTTGTATCTTTGGGTATGGGACAAGCAGAACCAATCAAAACACATTATTCCTTTGAAGAATACCTAACACTGGAACAGCAAGATAATATACGGTATGAATATTATCAGGGAGAAGTATTCGCTATGGCGGGAGGTACCAAACGACACAATCAAATTGCTGGAAATTTTTATATTTATTTTTCTGGAGTTCTACCAAATCACTGTAGAGTATATTCAGGAGATGTAAAAGTAGAAATTTTCCCAGAAGGCTATTACGTTTATCCCGATGTGGTAGTCACATGTGATCCAAAGGATTTAGAGGACGACCAAAAAGCTTTTGTGCAGCATCCCAGTTTGATTATTGAGGTTTTGTCTAAGTCAACTCAAAACTATGATGTAGAACATAAGAAGGATGCTTACATGCGTTTACCTTCTTTGGAATATTATGTATTGGTTTCGCAGGAGCAATGCTTGGTAAAACTATATGAACGTCGAGAAGGCTTCTGGGCTTATACTTTTTACAATGATGCAGACCAACCTATTGCTTTTCCTAAGTTAAATCTCACGCTGAAAGTGAGTGATATTTATAAAAGAGTCAATTTTGATCCCCCAAAACCTCCTCAATCCTAACCAAATGTCTACCTTCTGGCAAATCTTGTTCATATTTGCGAGCATCCAATGCATTCACTCCACTCGTATATTGATGGACCGATCGTAAAATTGAACACTTATGAACAAATTTTTGCTACTCTTGAGCCTGTGCTCTAGCTTATTTTTAAGCTGCCAAGGGCAAACCACCCAAAATAACTCATCAAAAAGTAAAAAATACAAAACCAAGGGAGTATATCCTGCCCCCGAAATCAATACACCTTACGGGTGGCTCAATACCGATAAGGCCTGGACCATTGCCGATTTTAAAGGTAAAGTGGTGCTACTGGATTTTTGGACCTTTGGTTGTATCAATTGTCAGCACGTGATTCCTGATTTGCGCAAGCTCGAAAAAGAATTCGCCAAAGAACTAGTCGTTATAGGTGTACACTCAGCTAAATTTTTCTCCGAACGTTCCAATAAAAACATTCGTAAAGCGATTCTCAAATTTGGGATTGAGCATCCAGTGGTGAATGATGCCAAGTTTAAAGTATGGCAAAGCTACGGAGTAAATGCCTGGCCTACCGTGGTATTGATTGATCCTGAAGGACGGGTAATGGGCCAGGCCTCAGGTGAAGGTTTTTATAAACCCATTCGAGCGTACATCAAACGGGTGATTGCCGAGCGAGGCAATGCCTTGAATCGCAAGCCTTTTAAATTTCAGCTAGAAAAAGACCAGGAATATCTGGAAAGTAAAAAGGCCTTTTTACGCTTTCCTTCTAAAATGATCCAAGCCACAGATGGCACTCTATACATTTCGGATAGTGGTCATAATCGTATTTTACATATCAACAGCCAAGGAAAAGTATTGGAACAAATCGGTAACGGAAAACAAGGCGCACAAGATGGGGATTTCAAAATCGCTACTTTTTATGAACCTCATGGGCTGGCACTAAAAGGGAATTTCTTGTACGTAGCTGACACCAAAAATAACCGCATTCGGAAGGTAGATTTAAAAAACAAAGTGGTAAAAACCATTGCTGGCAACGGCAAATTGGATTATTACTTTGGCGAAGAACGTTGGAATGAATCAGTCAACCCCAATAGTCCTTGGGATTTGTGGATAGATGGTACCCAAATGTACATTGCCAATGCTGGAAATCACCAGATTTTGACAATGAATTTGCAAACCGAAGCGGTAAGGCGCTTTGCAGGAAGCGGGAAAGAAGCCCTCACAGATGGTAATTATCGTCAATCGGCTTTTAACCAACCCAGTGGTTTGGCAAAAAACGGAAATACTTTGTATGTAGCCGATAGCGAAGCCAGTGCCATTAGAGCTATTGATCTAACCAAAAAACAAGTAAGTACACCCCTGGGTAAAGGCTTATTTGAATTTGGTGATGTGGATGGTCGCGCCAATAAAGCGCGTTTACAGCACGCAGTAGGGCTTACATTACGGGACAATAAAATCTACATTGCCGATACTTACAATGGCAAAATCAAAATATTTGACCTACAACGTAAGCGTTTGAAGACTTTTGCTTCAGGGTTGAATGAACCCAATGATGTGTTATTTATCGGTAACTATTTGTGGGTCTCGGATACTAACAATCACCAACTGCTCAAAATTGATTTAAAAACCTTGAAGAAAACAGTGGTGGAGGTGGGAAAGTAGTAATAAGATGTTTCTCTAATGATCAGTGGTAAATGGTCAATTATTCCCTGGCAAACACGGCTTATAATCCTCCAGCATACCGGAACTATGAGCCGATTCTTCGGGGGACTATGACGAGAGTCGTAGTTTCCTCTCCCCAAAAAGATAACCTCATTTACTCACTCGCTTACCTTTTGGTGAGTGAAGACCATTTTAGGGCCTTTGGCTTGGTACTCTCGAGGCTTCTGGATAACCATAACCGATAATCAATAAAGCCAAAACAGCCAAAGGCCAAAAACAAAAAGCCAATGGCTGTAAAACAATAAAACGTTAATTGGTACGATGAAACTTCACCATCCTCAGTTGGTAATAGGCGGTATTGTCTTTGGCACCAAAATGCCCTAAGGTAGAAAAGCTCTTTTGCCCGTCTTGCCCAGGTACTTTACAGGTATTACGCCCCCATACAATGCAACCGTAACCTACTATCTGATCGGCACTCGACCAAATGGAATACACGTGACGCCCTTCATAACCACTAGAGCTATTCAAATCACTCAAAATATTGGACAAGCCTACTGGGCCAAAAAAAGTGGCATAAGAACCAGGGAAAAAACCGTTGGTAGCCCCACAAGTAGGAGTACCCGATAAACTGATACAATTGGTAAGCCCCCAGTTGGCACCAGCAATGCCCACAAAGGTGTCTATACTATTGGTAAGCGAGCCTCCCAAGTTGTAAGAACCTCCATTGAGCAAATCGCTCCCAGAGCCTCCTTTGATTGCCTTACGACACAAGGTAACTCCCATAGAATGAGACACTACATCTACTTTACTTTTGCCTGTGTAGGCTTTTACCGCTTGTATAAAAGCCCGAATACGCTCAATATAGGGCTTAGAATGATACTGCTGAGCGGCCAGATTCGCATTGGCTGGTCCCCAGGTAATGGCATAAACCTCAGACTGTGTATAGCCGTTTTGCAGAAAATAACTAATAGAATTGGTCCAGCCAGTTTGACCACTCTCCGAGCCAAAGGCCTTGTCAGAATTGCCATGAATAAAAATTACTGGCTCGTTGTTGACTACATCACTATTGCTTTGCTTGCCTCCATAGCTGCCTCCTGGCAAGCTCAATTGAGCAAAATCATAACTGCCATAACCGTTACTGTTGAGCCATTGGCGAAAGTGGCTCGTAAGACCACTTTGTAAATTAGAGGCTTTTTGGCTTATTGAACTTGCTATAGGCAAAGGTTTGGCTTTGTGGGCAGGATCTACTTTTTCCCTGGAGGTATTACAGCCATTTAAAACAAGCACCAGTGCTAGTAGCCCTCCTACAATAGTTTTTGAAAAGTTCATCATTGGGTTTAATTTGGTTAACACAAAATTGATTTTTCTGATGATTGAATTTAACTTATCTAATAATCCAAGGAGGTGGTTTTAGGGTTAATGGGCAATTTTGTGGTGGTAAACGCCATAAAAATGCAGGTAAGAGATTGTATTAAAATCATATAGTATTTTATTTTGAGATGGATTGGGCAAAAAATGAATACCACAATTCCCAAAGGTTTACTAACTTTGTAGTCTTGTTTTTAGAAAGTGATCATGAATAACTCCCTAAATAACCTTTAACTTAAGAATACTGATGGCGAAGAAATTTCCCTCCTATATACAATTAGACATGATGGACTGTGGCCCTTCATGTGTAAAAATTATTTCAGAACACTACGGCAAGAAATATTCATTACAATATCTCCGAGAACAAAGCTATATTACCCGTGAAGGGGTTTCTTTGCTAGGGATTAGCGATGCAGCCGAAGCAGTCGGTTTTCGTACCATTGGTGTAAAAACAACCTTTCAACAATTGGCCGACGAGGCTCCTCTGCCCTTTATCGCCCACTGGAATCAACAACACTTTGTGGTGGTACACAAAATCACCAAAAAGAAGGTATTTGTATCTGATCCAGCCGTGGGTCTGGTGACTTATGACCGGGAACAGTTTCTGAAACACTGGGCCAGTACTCGGGAAGGAGGCGAAGACAAAGGGGTGGCCATGCTGATGGAACCTACGCCAGAATTTTACCAAAGAGATACCGACGAAAAGGTCAATAAGGCCAGTTGGCGCTTTTTGTTGGGATACCTGGTGCGTTATCGTAAGTTTTTGTTTCAATTATTTTTGGGGCTATTGCTGGGAAGTTTGCTCAGCATGATTTTCCCGTTTCTTACCCAATCAGTGGTGGATATTGGGATCAATACCCGAAACCTGGACTTTATCTACATTGTGTTGGTGGGCCAGTTTGTGCTCTTTTTTAGCCAAACTGCGGTAGATTTTATAAGGCGGTGGATATTGCTGCACCTCAGTACCCGGATCAACATCTCCTTGATTTCCGACTTTTTGATCAAGCTGATGAAGCTCCCCATTGGTTTTTTTGATACCAAAATGATTGGGGATTTATTGCAGCGAATCAATGACCACCATCGCATTGAGCAGTTTTTGAGTACCTCTACCCTATCCATTTTATTTTCCTTTTTCAATTTTATTGTTTTCGGGATCATTCTGGCTTTTTATAATATCTACATCTTTCTGATATTTTTGGTAGGCAGTATCTTATACATTGCCTGGGTGTTGGCGTTCTTAAATTGGCGTAAAAAACTGGATTACAAGCGTTTTCAGGAAATGTCGCGCAACCAAAGTAGTTTGATTCACTTGATCAATGGAATGCAGGAAATCAAGCTTAACAACTGCGAAAAACAAAAGCGTTGGGAATGGGAGCGTATTCAGGCCAAAATGTTTAAGATCAATGTCAAGAGTGTAACCCTGGAACAAATTCAGCAAGCAGGAAGCTTATTTATCAACCAGAGTAAAAATATTTTGATTACTTTCTCAGCGGCTTATGCAGTAGTGAATGGCTCTATGACCTTGGGGATGATGCTGGCGGTACAGTCTATCATTGGCCAACTGGATGGTCCGATTAGCCAAATGATCAACTTTGTGTATGAAATGCAAGATGCCAAGATAAGTCTAGAGCGCCTGGGCGAAATACACGACAAAGACAACGAAGAAGAAGACGGTACGCCCCAAATTACGATTCTGCCCGAAGGCAAAAACATCCACCTCGAAGACCTTACTTTTCAATACGAAGGCCCTCACTCTCCCAAGGTACTCGAAGACGTAAACTTTACGATTCCCGAAGGAAAAATCACCGCGATTGTAGGTACCAGTGGTAGTGGAAAAACTACCCTATTGAAGCTCTTGCTGAAGTTTTATGAACCAGTAGATGGGGCCATTAAACTGGAAGGTATTCAGTTGGGCAATTTGAACGGGCGTATGTGGCGGGAACGCTGTGGTACGGTGATGCAAGATGGATTTATCTTCTCGGATACCATTGCCCGCAACATTGCGGTAAGCGATGAAATCATTGACCAAGCTCGCTTGCGTCAAGCGGTGCAAGTGGCCAATATTCAGGAATTTATTGAAGGCTTACCCTTAGGCTACAACACCAAAATTGGTCAAGATGGCATTGGAGTCAGTGGTGGACAAAAACAACGAATTTTGATTGCTCGCGCTGTGTACAAAAACCCTGAATTCTTGTTTTTTGACGAGGCTACTTCGGCACTGGATGCCAATAATGAGAAAATCATTATGGAAAACCTGAACGAGTTCTTCAAAGGGCGTACAGCGGTAGTAATCGCCCACCGACTGAGTACCGTTAAGAATGCCGACCAAATTATTGTACTCGAAAAAGGAAAACTAGTAGAGCAAGGAACCCACGCCGAACTTACGGAGCAAAAAGGGATGTATTACGATTTGGTGAAAAACCAGTTGGAATTGGGTGGGTAATATACCTATTCAATTAAAAACCACCCAGAGGTTGAACTTTGGGTGGTTTCAGAATCATAAGTCAAGTGTTCATTGTGAAGAAACCGATATAAAATGCTATTTGGTAAGCGCCTTTAACTTACGCTGGGTATCTTTTCTTTCGGGTGCAATCTCTAACGACTTCTTATACCATTTGATGGCCAAGGCCTTTTTCCCCCAGGCTCGATAGCCATCTCCCACACTATCGTACCATCCTCCTTCTTTGGGAAAAAGCTCCACCAGTAATAAAAACACATTCACCGCTTTTTGGTAATGCTTTCGGTCTATGAGCCAATAGCCCAAATCATCTAAATGCCAATCTTTCATTGCAAACCCTGGATTTTTACTTTTTTTAGCATCTAGCCAAAGCTTCTTGAGTTGGGAGATGTCTTTGGTCATGACCGTTTGCCGTACTTTACTATCATAATGAAACCGCTTTACCCGATAATCTTTGATTTTGTTGAATAAAACCTTGGTCAGAATCATATAGACCATATTATATGCTTTAAACAATTCATTGTTTCCCATGACCACTACTGCCATCCCTTTTTCTGGAATAAACCCAAAATAGGTAGTAAAGCCTGGATCACCTCCAGAATGTCTTACCATACGATATTTTCTGACTGGCATAGTAAACCATCCCAAGCAAACGCTGTCGCCATTTCCGGTGGCCACCTTAGGAGTAGTCAGTGCCTTGTAAGATTTGGGCGATATAATCTGCTTGTTATTGATCACTCCCCCATTAAGATACATCTTGGCCCATAACAACATATCGTGGATGTTGGAATGCAAAGTAGAACTAGGCGCATGCCGACGATTATAAGGATATACTGGTCGCACTGCCATCTTGAGGTTTTTGTCAAGCTCGTGGGAAGCTGTAGCCAATTTTTTAGGCACTTCGGGCTTCAGAAAAGTACTATTGACCATTCCAATAGGTTTGAAGATATTTTGCTTCATATAATTCTCGAAGGTAGTCCCACTTACTTTAGCAATTACGGCTGCCATAATATCAAAAGCCGCATTGCTGTAATTTTGCTTGGTGCCTGGGGCAAAATCTAGCGAGATATTTCCAAAACTACGGGCGTATCTTTCTGCGGCTCCGTCGTCATATTGGGGCTTATCCCACTCATAATCCTTTACATCGGGAATACCAGAAGTATGCGTGAGCACATGACGTATAGTAATGGCCTTGTAACGAGAATCTTTCATCTTAAAATAAGGCAAATAATGGGTAAGTTTTTTGTCTAAATCCATTTTGCCTTTCTCGACCAATTGCATAATAGCCGTAGCCACAAAGGGTTTAGATACTGATGCCATATGATACAGAGAGTATTTGGTCAAAGGTTTGGGATCAGCAAGCGATTGTACCCCAAAACCCTTGGCATATATTACTTGATTATCCTTGATTACTCCCACAGCCAATCCGGGAAGTTCAAACGAAGCTCGTTGGGCCTGAGCCATCGAGTCTATTACTTTTTCAATGGCTTTGGGAGAGGTCATTTCTTGGGAAAATACTCCTAGAGGTAGCCAAACCAGCAGTATCCATATTTTCTTAAAAAGAGGTGTGTTCATAAGATATACATTTAAGTGCTTAGTACAATTCAAAGGTAGGCAGCTGTACGCTCTAAAGATTGTATAAATGCGAATGTAGTATCTTCAAACTCGTCAGTTTACAATCCTGTACAACGGGGTTTATCGGGACACATTAATGGAAATGACAGACCGATTGTCATGCCGAGCTTGCCGAGGCATCTGATAGGCGCCTCTCAAGTAGACACCTCGGCAGGCTCGGTGTGACAAAACACTTACTGCTAAATCAACTTTAAACAACTAATGCTGAGTGTTTCAACCATTGCTGGTGTTTGAGTGAAACGCCACCAGCAACTTTTAATCACCAGAGTAAGTTTTTTTGGTGATACTCAACTGAAATATTCCACCTAAAGAAAAAATTTCATTCCCCCTACTCGCTAGCAGGGGAAATAAAGTCGCTTATTTTTTACCTATCAAAGCAATCAATCCCTTAGCAAGGGTACCACGCCAGTTGACATAGTTATGCCCTCCTTTAAACTCCTGATAATCTACCTGATACCCTTTGATCTCCAGAATATCTCTAAATTGTCGGTTCATCCCCAGCATAGAAGCCCCCGCATCATATAAGCCTACATCCATATAAAATCTAATGGGCAGTTTTTTACTTTTTTTATACAGATTAATAAGCTTACCATTATCTGTGGGGTATATCCAATGGTTTTCGTCTTTGGTACCCTTAATCCAATAAGAACCTGATTGGGACAATACATTCCCAATGACATCGGAATGGTTAAAAGCAATAAAACTCGCGGCATAACCACCCCGGCTTGCACCTGCTAGTATTACTTGCTTGGCTTTTTTGCCAATATTATATTGAGCGCGCATATGTGGAACAAGCTCTTTGGCAATAAAACTGCTGAAATTTTTGCTGATCAAATCCTTACTTCTTTTGCCCATAGCCCACACCAACACGGTAATGGTAGGGGCAATTTGCTTATCGGCCAGGAGATTATCCATAATGATGGGAGTCGGTATTCGAGCCCTCCGGTTGGGTCTGGCTCCATAAGACTCTCCATCAAAAACGATTAACAAATTATGGGGTATCTCAGCATTATACCCCGCAGGTGTATGGATAGTGATTTTGCGATTTTCTTTCAGAAATTTACTCACTATAAATGTGGGTAATAAACGCCCTTTAGGCCCATTTTTCCTTGGGTTAATGTATTTTTGTTGAGGAGCTTTTGGCATTACTACTACCCCATTGTATTCAGAAACTCTCTCTCTTTTAATGATTTCATTGTTTGGTCCCGCCTTCATTACCTTAAAAAAGTTGAACCCATAGTTAAACCTTGCGTCGTTGGGCACTAACTGAGCAATGTAAAATAATTTGGTGTTGCCCAATCGCTGAAACCGCAACCCTAAAAAATCTGGCCCACCACTGAGCATGGCATACTCAGTGTTTTGGTCAGGTACACAGAAGTAGGTCACCATCATATTTTTATCATTCCTGGCAATAGGTTCTATGATGTGGCGCCCTTTCAAGGTTTTCAAGAAGTTATCTATGGCATTTTTGTCGGTCAAAGAGGCTTCCCATAAGTTATAAAGCGTCTTGGTGGGGAGTTCTTTTTTTGCGATACGTTTCGCGTTGTCTTTCAACGACAACAGGTTACGTATTGTGATGGTGTACTTTCCTTGTCGGGCTTTTTTATCAAGCGAGTGCACTACAAATTTGTAGGTGCCCGATTGCCTCGCCGTAAAATCTATCGGTTCTGCTCCTTTGGTTCCATTGGGGCTATCAATTTGGGTAAGGCGTTTCCCCTCAGGGTTGTAAATATCAATTACCAAGTCAATGCCGTTTTGCATGACCTTTCCTACAATACCCATTCCGTTAGACAATTTGGCAACATAGGTATGCTTTTGCGTAGCAGATAAAGTTTGGTCTAACTTCATCCCTGCATACAATTCCTTCTCTGGGTTGGCCAAGACCTTGGTAGAACAACTTGATACAATGATAATGGTAGATAATACGATTGGTAGCAATCTTTTCATGGTTATTATTCGCTAATTTGTGTTTAAATACTAATACTATCCTATCAGAATAGCATCTATACATCCTAAAAACAGTTTTGTTAGAAGGTCTTCTAATCTATGAAAAGGTTGCAAGCCTAGAACCAAGCACAAAAAACACATTCGCTGGCGCACGTCGTCCTCGCGTGTGTCTTTCGGAAAACAACCCGTTAAAGAAACAACATTGGTTGTGAGCTTGGGCAAGACATAAAAAAACCACCCAAAAGGTTAACTCCTGGGTGGTTTAAGCAATAGAACAATGAAATACTACTTCTCCGCAAACTTCACTCTCACACCTTCCGAATGGCTAGCAAACTCCGGTGCATACATACACTGGATAGTCGTAATTCCATTAGAGAAATCTCCAGCGTGGGTTACTCGTAAACCATATTCAAATACATACACTCCCTTGGGTAATGCCCCAAAGAAAAAGTGAGTCGCGGCATCGCGGGTACTTTCATAATACCCCAAACCATCTTGCCACTTATAGCGAGAAATGGTATTGACTGGCTCTAATCCAGCGGCGCGCATATCTTTCATATGCACATATTCCATCAGGCGATCTA
>DMXI01000094.1 GCA_003483885.1 Microscillaceae bacterium | reverse complement strand
AAGCTAAGAAAAACAGGGATTTCTAAAAGATTTTAGGTCAATTATTTAACAATTAATGTCCCTTTACGTTTTACGCTCAACTTCTTACTCAAAAACTCCTAAGTAGTTTATCAGATAAATGATTGTACAATTTTAATAAAATTTTAAGGAAAATTACCTTAAAAAGCTGCTGGTTGGTGGGATATTACTTAGAAATTAATGGGTAATCCTTTAATAGGGTATGAATTAAAAAAGTTCAATTTCCCCTCATTACAAAAATAAGACTTGTAATGCTTAATTACTAAAAAGTTGTATAGACAAAGTATTGACTATGCAAAAATTATTTGGGGTTTGGAGTAATCTTGAGAAGGTTATATAAGCCTAATGGTTCAAGTAGCCATCAGGCTTTGGAAATGAACTTATTTTTGTTTCTTTTTAGGAGCCAGGGGATCAAGCGATTGTAACGCTAATTTTAATTGAGTATCTGTCAGTAAATTGAACTGTGGAAGCGTAGGGCGTTGTTTGTTAAAATCTTTAATAATAACCGCGTTTTGTTCCATCCATTGTACCAGGTTTTTAATCACTCGAAGGTTGGCTTGCCCATGAGAAGATTGGGTACCAATACTTGGCACCATTACTTGTCGGATAAAGAAGTATTTAGGATAGGGAGACAGTGCGATTTCTGAAAGCTTGGCGCGGTATTCTAAATCTGCTGAAGAAAACTGGGTTGAAATATTTTTATCAATCACATGGCGTACTTCATGGATAAAAATGCTTACCTCTTGGGTGAGGTTTTTAAGATAGTTGATAAAAGCCAGTTGTAGATTGGCCGATTGATCTGTTTTTGATTTTACATCTTTCAAAATACGTTTGAGTTCTTGATATGCGACTTGTTTTTGGAGTCCTGGCAAATAAGCGTAAGGTTTTTTTTGAGCAATGGCCTCATCTTCTGTCAGTTGTTGACGCATTTTGTCCAAGTATTTTTTTCGTTCTATTGGATCAGTTAATCGACTCCATTGGGGAACTCCATCAGTAGCATAAGCAGGACGCAATTGCACAAATAAATTTGTGCGAGCCCATCCACCCACACGAATACTTTTTCGATACCAACCTGTATAGTCATTGCCTACTATACCATCTAGTGAGATAAAACGAATGGTTCCCTTTTTTCCATACTGACTGACTGATTTGGTTTGATCCAGTATGGCGTGGCCCCCATAAAAAGAAGGAAAACCATTGGTGTTGCCAAGAGCATATTGTGCACCAAATTTTTTCTCTAAGACTGTTCTCAATGTGCTTAAATCAAATTTTTGAGGTTTATCAGACCAGCTCAACTTTGTCCAAAGTTTTTGAGCCAATGGTAGAATCTGCGTCATTAACTGGTCAGATGCAGGTTTTTCTGATACCATTTTTGTATAAAAAGCAAACGTTTTTTCCTGTGCTTGATCGATAAAATCAAGATAAGCCAAGGCTTCCTTTAGCTCAGCATTTTTTTGTTCTTTGCTTAGAGGATACAACATCAAGGCTGTTTGGGCACTCTCGAAAAGCCTTGATTTAAACAAACCTAAAAATAATTGTTGTGCTTGCGAGCTATTTAAAGGGGCACCCTTCCAATGTGCACATACATTTTGTATCAAATTGTGGGCTTGTTGCATAATAGCTGAAGGCGAATCGTTTTGGGCTAATAAAAAGAAACCTCGCCAAGCTTGGTAAAGGGTGAGGCCGTCTTGAGCCAACAAAGCCAAACCAAGTTGTAACTTAAAAGTACTAGTAATGGTAGGGGTAAAAGGGGTGATGCTAGCCATGATCCCTTGAGCCATTTTGATTTCCTGCTTATTCAAAGATTGCCTATGTTTTAGTTTATATCGTTGTTCTTCCAGAATAATGCGGCATAAGGTAACATTGGCCAAAAAAGCATCTATTTTGGACTTTGCACTTTTTGTCGCCAAACGAGCGGCAATTTTGCCTTTAGTAAACTGCTGATGCTCTCTTTCTAAATCGGCTAAATTTTGATAAAGGCGAGACTGATTATGTTGGTGCTTTAGCCCTTGAGTGGTCCAATGACGGGCTTGAACAATATGCTTGTATAAGTGTCCTTCTATATGAGCCAGTTGCTTGGCGGCAAGTGCTTTATCACTTTTGGAAACACTACTTTGCAGGACCTGTTGATAAAACTTAGCTGCTTTTTTGGGCTGATGTTGATGATAAAGGTGCTCAGCTTTATTGATAAGTGATTGGGCTTGAGCGGTATAAGTGCTCAGGTGAGTTACCATTGCAAATAGTACCAGATTTAAGAGGTATTTTTTTGAGAAAGTCATGAGTATATGGTTAAAATCTGTTATGTTATTTATAACAAATATATAAATCTGTTATAGAAAATATAACAATTTTGATTTTTATTTACCAGCTTATTTATTAGAATTGAATGATTACTAATATTTTATTATGCTATAAATGTTTATTAATCAGTTTTTTATAACCACAGGCTACTATAAACAAGAAAGTATGAAAGAAAAAAAACACGATTTCATCATTAAGCAGTGTGTATATGAAATAGCCACTGGAAAATGGCGGCCGGGTAGCAAACTACCATCTATAAGAGAAGCCGAAAACTTATGGGGTGTAAATAGATTGGCCATTTTGGAGGCTTACCGTGAGCTAGCCAATATGGGATTGGCAGTAGCCAAAGATCGCAGTGGTTTTTTTGTGGCCGATGGTACTACCTTCGAGGAAATATCGAGTAATCGTGATAGCCTTGAGCAATTATTTTATCAATTAAATGAAGTGATTCAACAAAACAGTACTTTCTCAAGTTTAGGGGTGTTTCGTTACCTTACCCAGCTTGCCGAGATAAAGGCACAGGAAAAACCAGAGGTTGCTTTTATAGAATGTTCTTTACCACAAGCTAGGGGGCATGGACAAGAGATTAGCCAAAGATACCAAGTACCAGTGTTGCCCATTTGCCTCAATAATCAAGAACCCACTGCTACTGAAATACCATCTTTTGTGAAAGCTTTATTAACCACTGGGTTTCATTTTGAGGAAGTAAACCAATTGGCCAAACAATACCATTTGCCTGTGCACAATGTACCCATTGAATTGGCCCCTGATTTATTGCAAGAGGTTGACGATTCAGTACAAAAGGTAATCCTGATGGAGCTGGATAAGCCTATGTCCAAAAGCATTGTAGAAGACCTAAAGAAGTTAGTACCTAAACTCACGATTGAAGAAAAAATCGTGAGCGAAATTAATACCGCCCTAGAAGCTTTGTTATCATCAAAGGCCTCCCAAAATGCGATCATTTTATTGTCGCCAAGAGTTTGGGGAAGCACTCGTAAGAAATGGCAGAATCATTCACAAGTAGCATTGGCTCGCTTTACCATTAAAACCGATGCTTGGGATATTGTGGTCAAGGCCCTGCGACTTCCATTAGGTTTTATTAGTTGATTTTCAGATAGCAAAATGATTATTTCTTAAAAAGTGCAACTTTTTGGACATACTCTAGGTTGATTAGAATGACTAGTCTAATTGGAATAATAATAGGCTAAGAGTACGATTAACAGGTAAATAAGAAACCTATGAATATAAAACACGATAAACAGGCTATACTTGAACAAGGAGAACAGATTTTAAGAAAACAGGGCTATCATAATACAGGGATCAATCAAATATTGAAAGAGTGTAAAATCCCTAAAGGGTCTTTTTACAACTTTTTCAAGAGCAAAGAGGAGTTTGGTTTAGAAGTACTGAAGCTATACGGAGATAATAACCTGGCCATGATGTCACAGTTTCTGGAGTCGCCAGAAGAAAGTCCTCTGCAACGATTAAAAAGTTTTTATGAAGGCTTTTATCAGGTAAGTCAAGCTGAAGGTTACAAGTATGGCTGTCTGGTCAACAACTTTACCCTGGAGATAGGAGGGCAAAACGAAACCCTTCGCCAAATGCTGGATAAGCAATACAACCGGTTTTTGACCATGGTAATTGATTGTTTAAAAGAAGCTCAAATGCAGGGAGAAGTTCGGACTGATTATACGGCTGATGAATTGGGAGAGTATATCCACGGGCATTTTATGGGGGTACTCAATCGCTTAAAATCTTCTAAAGATTCTCGAGCATTTGATATTTTCTATGCTATTACTTTTGATTTTTTGACAAAGCAATAAAATTGGCTTGTTGATTCACAAGCCAACTAAAAATATCCTTCCAATCTAAATGATTATGGTATAGCGCTATTCGGGACGACTTGCTTTGACTGTAAATAAGTGAGGCATTTTATTTCCCCAATTTTTTACTTGCCAAAGCCCACTTCCGGCGCTGGTTTCTTCCATATTTGGAAAGCAATTATAAGGATAATAAGGGAGTTCGTTTAAAAAATCAATCCTTAAACCACTATTAATCAAAGCATTCATTACTTCTGATAAACTATGCCCCCAAGTGTATTCTGTATGTTTTAAGGGAGCGTCCAAGTCCGCATAAGTGCCCTCTATGGTTTCCTCATCAGGAGTATGCTGGTTAAAATAGCTATAGTTTAACTGATAGTTGTCTAGGTCGTAGCTCATAATCAAGGGGTGAGTTTCGGCCATATAAAAGAACCCACCTGGTTTAAGACGTTGTTGGATGGTTTGAGCCCAAAGGTCTAAGTTGGGTAACCAACAAATGACCCCATAAGAAGTAAACACAATATCAAACTGTTCTTCAATTTTGCCTTCCAACTCTAGCACATTGCTGCAAATAAATTGAGCTGGGATGTTTAGTTCTTGACTTAATGAACTGGCTAAATCTACTGCCTCCTGAGAAAAATCTACTCCAGTAGCTCTTGCTCCTTTTTTTGCCCAGGAGAGGGTATCCATCCCAAAGTGACATTGTAGGTGCAGTAATGACTTGCCTTGCACATCTCCTATTTCTTCCTGTTCAATGCTATTTAGGCTATTATGGGTTTGTTTGAAAGTTGCTACATCATAAAATGCTGATTGGGCGTGTACAGGCGTTTTATCATCCCACATTTGTTGATTGGCTTCAAAGTATTTTTTCGATTCTTCCATAAGTTAGGTGGTTTATGAATTGATAATGGTGATTTCTATGTTTTAATGGTCTGAAAGTAAGTGCTTTATCAAATAAATAAAAGTTTTTTTACATTGATTTCTCCATTTTTTTACCCGCTGTCCAGTAATGCTATGACAAACACAATGAACAACATTAATATCTTTAATCAACACTTTAACACTAGAACAAAAGATTTTTCATGATTAAAAATTAAAAGTCCATAAATCGTAAAATGCAAAATGTCCAACACCCTGTTGATAAAAAATCGGCAGGGTGTTTTTATTTTTATATATATTTTTTCCCCTCCACGCAACCCTCCCTCCAAAATCTGCATCATTAGATCAAAAGCTGTATGAAGGTTTACTTCCTAAGGGTCGGTCTTAGGCGAAAACCAGCGGAATCTACTAGGTACCCAAACTTGAATGAGCAGCAGCTTGAGATATAACCAATGCATACTTAAAACACAGATCTTATGAAAAGCCCATTTAGAAAAATCTTGACCGTTTTATTATTACAAATGTTATGGCTACCTGCTATTCAGGCTCAAGACCAAGGATTTATTTATGGTACCCTCACTACGGTAGATGGTAAAAAATATACTGGACAGTTGCGATGGGGGAAAGAAGAGGCTTATTGGAGCGATATTTTTAATTCAAGCAAAACTCACAATGATAATTTAGATTATTTGTCCAGAGCAGATATGCGCGAATTAGATCGTCGTTATCGTCGCCGTAACCGAAACTACGGGGTTTTCAACTTTAATAGCTATGACTATACTCACACCTTTGCTTGTCGTTTTGGAGACATTCGGTCTTTACGTATTACAGGCAGTAGACGGGTAGAATTATTATTAAAGAACAATACCAAAATCAGGTTAAAAGGTGGCTCAAATGACATAGGAGCTACCGTAAGAGTAATGGACAAAGAATTAGGCGAATTGTCTATACGCTGGAACCGCATCGATAAAGTGGATTTTATGAAGACACCAGCCAAGCTTGAGGCCAAAATGGGTAGTCCACTTTGGGGAACTGTACAAACCCGTAAAGGAAAGTTCACAGGTATTATTCAATGGGATCATGATGAACGTTTGGGCAACGACATACTGAATGGAAGCAGTGAAGATGGCCGTATGAAAATTCCTTTTAGAAATATCAAGTCTATTAAAAAGCATCGTTGGGGAAGCTTAGTAAAGCTCAAGTCAGGTCGGGAAGTATACCTAACGGGTACCAATGATGTAGAAGATGGCAATCGCGGTATCATTGTATCTCACGAATTGTTTGGGCGAGTAGACATCAATTGGGATGAATTTAGAGATGTCACCTTTGTAGATAACCCTCAATCTGGTTTAGGATACGATACTTACAAAACTCCTACACTTTTAACGGGAACTATCACTACTACCGACGGACGATCTATCAAAGGGCAAATTATTTATGACTTGGACGAAAAGCTTTCTATTGAATTGTTAGATGGCAAAGTAGGCGATTTGGATCATCAAATTCCTTTTGACATTATCAAAAGCATTACGCCCAAAAACTACTACTCAGCAGAAGTAGAGTTAAAGTCGGGGCAAAAAATTGTACTAGGCGATACCCAGGATGTATCGGAACGTCATACCGGTATCATCGTAATTGCCAAAGGAGAAAACAAAGAATACATACCTTGGAAAAAGGTATCTAAAGTCAGTTTTGAGTAAACGTTGGTAATTACCCTCGATGAAGTGCTCAAAGTAGTTGAGGGTATTTTTACAGCCGTCAAAGTATACTCAATCATAAAGAATTAGTCTACGCATCTTATAGTAAAAATTAAAACCCGTACGATCATTTGTATGGGTTTTTTTATGGATATTTTGCTGGGTTCTTTATGTTATAATTTATTTGAAGCATCTACCAAAAACCGATATAAACAAAAGCTGACCGCTTATCAACTAAAAGCTACCTCTTGTCAAATAATCCACTTTAGCAAGCTGGAAATCACGAAATTAGGTTATTAAACAATTACCATATTGTACTACTAGATATTTTTCGTTTGTGGAGACACAAAAGAAGGCGATCATGCCGTTGGCTGTGTCCTCACAGCCAACTTTAGCTAAAATGTCTAGTAGTATGTTACCATATAACTACTATAACCTTACTCATGAATATTTCTAAAATTATATTGGCCATCCATATTTCGGCAGGTAGTGTGGCCATACTATCAGGAATGATTGCGCTGTTTGCCAAAAAAGGTGCCCGTTGGCATTTGAAGACTGGTAATGCCTTCTTTTTTTCTATGTTGGTCATGTCAGTCACGGCTATTTTTCTGGCTTGGTATCAACCTTATCGTACAAGCCTTTATGTGGGATTTTTGACCCTTTATTTAGTAACTACCGCACAAAAGACCTTGAGAAACGCAGGAGGCAAAAACACCTATTTTGAATCATTGGCCTTGGTGTATATCTTAGGTTTATTTGCAGCAGGCGTATTTTTTTGTAATCAATTGATACTTGCTGGTAAAAAACTGGGAATGATTGATTACTTCTTGTTTTTTTATACCGGGATGGCTGGCTTGGGGGCTGTTCTAGATATTACCGTAGTCTATAGAGGAGGAATTTATGGTCGTAAGCGAATGGCTAGGCATGTATGGCGCATGTGTTTTGCTCTTTGGATTGCAACTGGGTCGTTATTCTTAGGACAGGCGAGGGTGTTTCCAAAAATAATTCGTGACCCATTGTTATTAGCTACCCCTGTGTTGTTAGTGGTAGTTATGTGGTTTTTTTGGCTGATTAAAGTCTTTGTCACGGTACGTTATCGCCAACGAAAGGTCTTATAACAATGATTAAACCCTTCAATTAAAAATGCCTTAGACATCCCTGTTTCAGTTTTTTTTCTTACCTTAAAGTTCACCAAAATATATTCAGGGAGGAAACAGCAAATAAAGTATGCAAGTTTTTGATAGAGATTTTTAGTAGAAATGAGGCATTTTTTGACAGCATAGCCTTCGCTATGGTGGAAAAAAATAACAAAATTTCTGCAGAAAAGATCATCTAGAAATGTGTATATTATTTCTTGTTTGCTTCTTTAAAGACTTATGAAAATTGGCTATCAAGAACAACTCGTCCTGATAGTAATGGGGGTGTTGTTGGTATTTACTGGCTTGTGGGCATTGAGTAGCCGCAAAGGACTGTATGTATTTGGCACCATCTCTATTATAGTAATTATTTTGGTGGTGCTGCACTTTGTTACCAGAGGCAAAGTGTATGTTGTAAAGTTATTGCCCAATGAAAAAGTGTTGATGGAAGAAGAGGGGGTAAAAGTCAATATTCGTTATTTCAATAAATCGGAATTAGCTCCTGATTGCAAAGTCACCTTGACTAATTTGAGAATTGTAGTGGGTAAACGGATTTTATTTAGTACCCAATACCAAGATAGCTTTTATTTTTACTTTAACGAGCGCAACGATGAATTGCCAACCCCAGTGGTTAGCCTCAAGGGAGTGTCTTATATGCTATCGCTCAAAGAGGTAACAACCAAAACCCGTAAAGAAAAATCATTTATTTATTTTGAACCCAAAAGTCATATAACGGGGATGAAGTACATAGAGCTCAATGTGAGTGATGCAAAGAAATTTGCGGAATTGCTGAAATGAGTAAAACTTATTAAAAAAAACGCCCCACATGCTTCAAACTAACATGGATACAATGATGCAAACTCACATGTCAGGGCGTTATATTTTTAGAATAGCACTTAGGTCCAGCGGAAAGCCATCTTAAGCCATTTCATTTTACCTTTATAAGGAGCATAACGAAGCGGTACATCCAACCAGGTAGCTTTTTTCATGACACTTTTTTGGTGCGAAAAAGTCTGGAAGCTTGAACGACCATGATAGCTACCAATACCACTATCACCCACTCCACCAAATGGCATATTGGTATTGACCAAATGTGCCACAGTATCGTTGATACAGCCACCCCCAAAGCTTACATTTTCGGTGATAAATTGTTGGTTATCACTATTTTCAGAAAACATATACAATGCCAGTGGTTTCGGATGACGATGGATATACGTTACAGCTTCATCCATATTTTCGTATTCGATAATAGGCAAAATGGGGCCAAATATTTCTTCTTGCATGATTGGGTCACTCCAATCTACCTCATCCAATGCCGTAGGCGCAATGTAGCGTTCGTTATCCTGTGTATCGCCACCAGTGAGTACCCTGCCTTGTGCCAGGTAGCTTTTCAAACGATTGTAATGATCATTATTGATAATGCGAGGATAATCAGGGCTTTGCTGAGGGTTTTCCCCGTACATTTCTTTGATGTTTTCTTTGAACAAGCGCACAAAGCGTGGTTTTACACTTTGGTGAACCAACAAATAATCTGGGGCTACACAGGTTTGCCCACCGTTTAAAAACTTACCCCAGGCAATTCGTTTAGCTGCTAGCTCTATATCCGCTGTTTCGTCTATCACTGCGGGACTTTTGCCACCCAATTCTAGAGTAACTGGTGTAAGATGCTGGGCAGCTGCTTGCATGACAATTTTGCCTACCCTTACACTTCCTGTAAAGAAAATGTAGTCCAGGTTTTCTGCCAATAAGTTAGTGGCTACCTCTTTGCCGCCCTCTATTACTTTTACATGGGCCTCATCAAAGTTTTCATTGATCATTTTGGCCATCAAGCTAGAAATATTTGCTGCTAACTCTGAAGGCTTTACAATTGCACAGTTGCCTGCGGCAATAGCTCCTACTAATGGGCCTAGCGTGAGTTGTAGGGGGTAGTTCCAGGCCCCCATAACCAGACACACCCCATAAGGCTCCGAATAGATATAGCTTCCCGAAGGAAAGTTTAACAAAGAACCACCTACTTTTTTGGGGCTCATCCAGGAAGCCAAATTGCTACGAGCGTGGGCGATTTCACCCAATACAAAGCCAATTTCGGTGGCGTAGGTTTCAAAAGGGGACTTTCGAAAGTCTTTTTGAAGTGCCTCAATAATCGCCTCCTCATTGGTTTTAATTACTTCTTCTAGCTTACGCAGACGATCAATTCGGAAATCGTAACTTTTGGTATGCCCTTCCCTAAAGAAACTTTGTTGCGCTTCAATAGCGGCTTTTTCAGCAGAGACAGCCTTTTTTTTGGTTGTTTTGCGAGGCGTTGTTTTTCTGGGAGCGCGCTTACCTTTGCTGGCGGTAGGGTTGGTTTGAGTGCTCATCGTTTATAGTTGTTAATTTTCCTGATAAATGATTAGTAATTTAAACCTTAGCTGTTTCTTTATCCGCTTCTTTTTCAGGCAAAGCATCTTTTTTGGGGCGACCAATAAAGTCGGCCATGGTATCATAAATGCCAAACAAAGTACCTCCTACAAAATCGAAAACCCTGGTAGGTAAAATACCTCTGAACAAGGGCAACAAATTGACTGTGAAAGGGGCTCGTAGTAAAATTTCGTTGTTTTTTACTGCTTTCAGAATCTGATCAGTCACATCGTTTGGATCTAGAATAGGAGTAATAAAGGGTGCTTTTACCCCGTCGAACATACCAGTGTTGATATAGCTCGGTGTAACCGTAGTGACGTGGAAGTCTTGGCCAATGCGTTCCATTTCAATCCTTAAAGATTCTGACCAACCCAATACCGCCCATTTACTTGCGGCGTATACCGACATTTTAGGATTGGGGGTAAGCCCAGCTGCTGAAGCAATGTTGACAATATGCCCAGCGCCTTTCTCAATCATGGCAGGTAAAAATACCCGAGCAGTATGCATTACTCCCAACACATTGATTTGGATAGTTTTGTCAATATCACGAGCTGAGTGCTCATAAAATTGTTTCCCGACTACAACCCCTGCATTGTTATATAAAATATCTATAGTGCCTACCTCAGCCAACACCTTGGTAGCTTGCGCTTCTATTTCTTTAGTATTGGCAATGTCTACAATGTAAGGAGATACATTGTCGTAGCCTTTTTTCTTAAACTCTGCGACCGTTTTGTCTAAATTTTCCTGGTTGATATCCCAAATTACCAAGTGAGCAGCACCTTGTTTTAAGCTTTTCTCTCCCAGCATTTTGCCAATACCATTGGCTCCGCCGGTAATTAATATATTTTGGTCTTTGATTTTTGTCATGATGGTGGACAGTTAAAAGTCTTTTGTGAAATATTGCTGGACTAAATTCATATAATGACTACTAGTCATAACAGCGTATCGTTTTAAAAGGTTTGTCTTTCGCCAATAAGCCAAAATGACTTTTGAGTGTATTAACGAGGTTTCAAAGCCTTTTCGACCAGTAAAAAATACGTCTCCAATAAATTTTCCTGGCTTACGCTAAAATAATGATCAATGATTTCTCTTTTCTTTTTGAGCATTTGTAGAAATCCAGTAAACTGACTCCACAATACAAAAGCCGATTCTAGTGGATTAATTTTGCCATCTATACTACCATCCTGGCGGCCTTTCTCTATGTTGTCAATCAAAATCTGAATTACCCGGTTGCCTGCCTTCAACGACTTGCCTGATTCTACCTCCAGGTTGTCAATGTCAAACTCGTCATCCTGATAAGATAAAATCGCGTTGAAGTAACCGTCTTCATCTTGCGAAAACTTGTAATAAGCCTGGCTGATGTTGATAATGTTTTGGTAAGCATCGGCATCCTCATGCAAGGCTTCTCTTAGTTTTTGCTCCAGCAAAATGAATCCTCGAAGTAATACAGCCCGATAGAGTTCTTCTTTATTTTTAAAATACAAATACAAGGTGCCTTTGCTAAACTCTGCTTCTTTGGCGATACTATCCATAGAAGTGTTAAACAACCCTTGTTGGAAGAAAATCTTCTCAGCAGCGTCTAAAATGGCATTGCGTCTTTGTTTTTTTTCTCTTTCTT
>DMXI01000374.1 GCA_003483885.1 Microscillaceae bacterium | reverse complement strand
GGACTCGTTATGCCATTTTAGACTTTTTTAAAGGGCAAAACATCAAGTTTTGGCAAATGAAAAACCAAAATAACCTGGTAGCAGGCAATAACGGACGTAACTTTTGTTTAGCGGAAATAGGCAAGAGCTACGTGGTATATTTGGAAAACGGAGGAAATATCAAGCTAGACTTATCAGGGCAAAGTGGTAGTTTTTCGGTACAATGGTTTGACCCAAGAAATGGAGGAGCCTTGATTAACCGTCCTAACATACAAGGTGGTGGAAAAGTAAACCTAGGAAATCCACCCAATAACACTAATAAAGATTGGGTAGCATTAGTTACCGCATCAAGTGGAAGCAATGTAGCGGTAACTGGGGTAACCGTATCTCCTGTAAACGTAGGTTTATCGGTAGGCCAAACTCGTCAGTTGAGTGCTACTGTAAGCCCGGCAAACGCCACCAACAAAACCGTAAGTTGGTCTTCGTCTAATACCAATGTGGCTACCATCAATTCAAACGGGGTAGTAACTGCTGTAGGCGTAGGGACCGCTACGCTTACTTGTACCACCAATAGTGGCAATTTTACAGCTACCAGTACACTCACCGTAACTGCAGGTGCAGGTTGTACTACTGACTATGAGGAGATAGGTGGGCAAGTAATTATGGAAGCAGAAAACCTAAAAGTAGCAGGTACCAATTGGAAAGTGCAATCCAATGTAACCGGATTTACAGGTGCGGCTTATATCAACTGGACTGGGGCAGATAGCTTTAACAATCCTGGACTAGGAAAGGTTACCACTACTATCAGAATTAAAACTCCTGGTAAGTATCGCTTCCAGTGGAGATCAAAGGTTGGACAAGGTACCAATTCTACTGAACACAATGATTCCTGGTTAAGGTTTCCAGATGCATCGGCCTTTTATGGAGAGAAAAATGGTGGTCGAGTTTACCCCAGAGGAACAGGATTAACTCCTAACCCTAATGGATCAAGCAAGGACGGCTGGTTTAAAGTCTACCTATCTGGTACTACAAACTGGACCTGGAGTTCAAACACCAGTGATAATGATGCCCATAGCATTTTTGTAGAATTTGATAACCCTGGAGTGTATACGATGGAGATTTCTGGCAGATCTAAATCACACTTGATTGACAGAATCGCGCTTTATCGTACTGGAAATGGAACCAACCTTAGCAACCCAGAAACTCCCTGTGACGGTAATACAGGCGTTGCCGTAACCGGTGTAACCCTTACTCCTGCCAGTGTATCTTTGGAGGTTGGGCAAACGACACAACTCAATGAAACCATCAGTCCATCTAATGCTACCGATCAATCAGTAAGCTGGGCTTCTTCTAATAGTACCGTTGCTACGGTAAGTGCCAATGGCTTGGTTACAGCTGTTGGAGTTGGTATCACGAGTATTAGTTGTACAAGCAATGACGGTGGTTTTACCGCTACTAGTATTGTTACAGTAAACACTTCTACGGCTAATGCAATTGCGATTCCAGGACGAATAGAAGCAGAAAACTTTACCAATCAGAGTGGCGTGCAAACCGAAACAACCACTGATGCTGGTGGTGGCCAAAATGTAGGATATATCAATGATGGTGATTTTGTGGAATACGCTATAGATGCGGCTTCAGCTGGTGATTATGAGCTAGACTTCAGAGTGGCCAGTGCTACTTCAGGAGGAACAATCACGATTTCCTCTAATGGCAATGTATTGGGTTCGGTAAATGTTGCCAATACTAATGGATGGCAAAGCTGGACTACATTAAGCACTCGAGTAAGCTTACCTGCAGGCAAACAAACTTTAAGGTTAGACTTTAGCGGAACGGCTTTCTACTTGCTTAATGTCAACTACATTGAGGCAAGCCTAATAGCTGCGCCAGTGACCATCAACCTATCACCTATTCAGGATGCTTACCTACAAGGTAGTACAAATTTCAACAACAACATCCTCAGAGTAGAATCTGGCAATAGAGTGAGTTATTTAATGTTTGACTTGAGTAACATCAATGGCACAATCACGAGTGCTAAGCTTAAACTAACCTGTAATTCAGACCCAGGAAATGGCAATTTAGCCGTTGCTTTAGGAAATCAGAACAATTGGACAGAAAGCAACTTATCTAATGCCAATAAACCCAATGCTACAGCTACTCTAGGCAACCTAAATACTACTTATGCTCTTGGCAACACTTATACCTGGAACTTGGATGCTTCGGCTATCAATGGAGGTGGTAATGTAAGTTTAATAGTAAGCCAAAGCGGTGGAAACGATGTCGCTTTTGCCTCTTCTGAGGGTACAGCTTCTTCACCTCAATTAGAAATTACTTATGTGCCTTCAAACACCAAGGCTGTACAACAGGAGGTTCCTCAACAAGCCCCAAGCTTCTATAAAAGAAGTCAACTATATCCAAACCCAAGCACCAATGGTACCTTCTCTCTTGACCTCAAAGGACATAGTGATAAGGTTAATATCCGTGTGTTCAATACGTTTGGTAAACTTGTGTATCAAGGGGTAAGTCAAGGAAACCAAGTAACGCTCAAAAACCCAAGCTTTGGAAAACCTGGGACTTACTATGTTCACATACAAAGTGGTCTTAGAACCGAATCATTGAGACTTTATGTCTATTAATTTGAAAAATTAGACAGGCTATAATTTAGCTACTGATACACCGCTGAGGTGTTTATCAGTAGCTAAAATAAATAATACATTACCCACAAATTTACTAACCCTTATTCTCTATCATTTTAGAGTTTCTGACTGATTTGTCAGATCCTAACATCACAATAATTAATAACCACAAATTTAAATGAGAATGAAAAAACAAGTCTTATTCATCTTAGGCTTTGTATTTAGCCTGGCAGCCTGGGCTCAGCCTACTCCTTTTATAGAAGGCAATCTGCCAATTCAAGCTGGCAAAAAACTGGTATTTAATCCCGACATGAGCGATGAGTTTAATGGTCAGACACTTAATAGAAACAAGTGGCAAACGGCTTCTCCTACTGGCGGTTGGCGTGGCTGGAAGGGGCGTTTCCCAGGGTTATTTCAAGACAGTGCCGTGAGTGTAAAACAAGGGAAACTTTGGATAAAAGCTTCTGCTCAAAATGCTCAGTTTCAAGGGCGTACCTGGACCCACCAAGGGGGATTAGTTAGATCCAATAAAGCAGGGCTTTATGGTTATTATGAATGTAAAATGAAAGCTAACCGAACCATTATGTCTTCTACTTTTTGGCTGAATAGCAGCTGTGATGGTACTCGAAGCACCGAACTGGACATTACAGAAGTGGTAGGCGAAGGAGAAAAACCCTGGATCGTGAACAACAATATGCGGTCTATGAATTTTAATACCCACCATTGGCGTACTTGTCGTCGTTCCGCGGAAAACGATTTTGCCAGAAAAGGCTCTGCCCGTTTAGCAGGCAATGCTTTCGCTTATGAAGATTATCACGTATATGGTGCTTTTTGGAAAAGTAAGGATCTTATCATCTTTTACTTGGACGGCAAAGAAGTGGACCGCATTACCCCTAGAAGCGATTTTAACCTGGAAATGCATATGTTGATGGTCGTAGAGACCTACGATTGGAACGCACCCAATCCTGGTAAAGATGGCATGGGTCGCTCTGCTGATGCTCGTAGCACTACTTACGAATATGTACGCGCCTGGAAAATCGCAGATGATAATACTCCATCTACTGCAATTAACATCCCTGGACGGATAGAAGCTGAAAATTTCACAAACCAGAGCGGTATACAAACTGAAAACACTACAGATGCGGGTGGTGGCCAAAATGTAGGTTATGTCAATAATGGTGATTTTGTAGAGTACGCTATCAATGCTACTTCTGTAGGTAGGTATGATTTGGATTTTAGAGTTGCCAGTGCCACATCTGGAGGTAAAATTACCATATCATCTAACGGAAATGTATTGGGTTCTGTAAATGTAGCAAATACTGGTGGATGGCAAAATTGGGCAACAGTAAGCTCCAGAATTAACCTGCCCGCAGGAGCGCAGACTTTAAGATTTGATTTTAGTGGAACGGCCAACTATCTACTTAATATAAACTATGTTGACGCAAATTTAGTAGCTACACCAGTAACGACTACCCTGGCTCCTATTCATGACACTTATCTGCAAGGTAGTACAAATATCAATCACAATATACTTAGAGTAGAGGCTGGCAATAGAGTAAGCTATTTAATGTTTGACTTGAGTAAAATTAATGGCACCATTACTAATGCCAAACTTAAACTTACTTGTAACTCGGATCCTGGAAACGGTAACTTGGTGATTGCCTTAGGAAATCAGAGCAATTGGACAGAAAGTAACTTATCTGGCAACAATAAACCTAATACGGCCACTAACTTAGGCAATTTGAACACTTCTTATGCCATAGGGACAACCTATACCTGGAATCTGAATGCTTCGGCCATCAATAAAGGGGGAAATATAAGCTTAATCGTAAGTCAAACTGGTGGAAATGATGTCGCTTTTGCTGCTTCTGAAAACACCACATTTGCTCCTCAACTAGAAATTACTTATACGCCTTCAGGTACATCTTCAAATGCCAGAACTACAGTAGAAGCTGCATCTCAACAAGTAGAACGTTTCTTTAATAAAAGTCAGCTATATCCTAACCCAAGTACTCAGGGGGTTTGCTATCTTAATCTTAAAGGACACAGCAATAAGGTAAACATTCGAGTGTTTAATGCGCTTGGCAAACTTGTATATGAAGGCATAAGTCAAGAAAAACAAGTAAGAATTGAAAGCCAACGTTTGCAGAAGCCTGGGACTTACTTTGTGCAAATACAAAGTAACCGCAAAACAGAAACTTTAAGGCTTTGCATCCATTAACCTAAAATTTAGGTCTTGGGTACTCAGACTGATGGTATCAACTTAAACAAAGTATGAAGTTGTTTTTCCACTTGCCTTCAGGTCAGAATTTTAACGATGACAAAGAGGAATACAAAAAATAAAAAAACTTCGTAGTGGTTAATAGTTACCCGTAAAGGTGACCCTAAGAAAGCTCGCTTGTAAAAGCGCAGCTTTCTTGTTTTTACTCTCAAATAAGTAAATTTGCCAGCTATCAATTCTCTCTCAGATGTTTAGAACCTATACCCCACCCCAAGTTCAAAATTATCGGCTGCTCCCAACTGAGTCTTGATTGCAAAGGAAGCAAAAAAATCCTGGTAAAAACGCCATTTAAACCCGTACTTATTGTACCAAATGGCATCAAAATCCTGAGGCTTATACACATACACCCCTGCCTGAATCATGATGACCATCTTGCCCATCAAAATATCAATTCCAGTTAGTACCGAAGCACGTCCAGGGTTGTTTTCTTCTGGTAAATTTTCACCTTCTGGAATGTATTCCTTGTACAAATTATTATAAATACCTTCTAAACCCACCAACCAGCTCACCTTACGGCTAATACGCTTTTCACCCAATACATTTACATTGTATACCATATATTTTTTTCCACCAGTAGGATATTGCTCCAGTACTCCAAAACCTCCAAATACATTCCAACGCCATTTTTTTGGTTTCTGAAAGGGCTTGATGGTGTCCAGTTTATTAGGTTTTGCGGTTTTACCAGGTGCATATTTTACCCCCAACCCCAGCGAAAGCGCGTTTATGCCTCCATTGGGGAGTTGTAGTGCCGCATTTGAATAATGAATGACACCTGCCTCGGCGGAGAGCTTCAATTGAGGGCTTAAATGATAATTGTAGCCCAGCATCATCTCAAAAGAATAGTTAAACTGGCTTCCAATGTAGGTGTTTTTTCGGTTACGAAACTTATCAAAATTTTCGGTCAAATAAGCCACTCCGTACCCAATCAAAAAGTGCCAATCGTGTTTTGCCCGCTTTTTCAAAGGAAAATCACCTACTCCTTGTAGGCTGATGGCTCTTCCTAAAAATTGGTTTCGGAAATCATAATAAATCATCGTAAGGCCAAACCGCGGCGACTTGTACCAGTGATGCCAATCCTCACTCCCGTTAGTTTCTTTCATCAGGCGTAACTCTACTCCCCTGGGGCTACTTGTTAGTAGCTGGGGTGATGTAGTACTGATGGGGATAATCAAAGAATTGAGTGTTTGTGCATCTATGCTTAACCTTTGGGCAGGAAGCGTGTGTACCAGTAAAAAACTTAACAGAAATAAATAACTTGATTTCATTATCACTAATCGGTAAAGTCAAAACTTAGAATGATTTAATTGCCCGCCACTACCTGGCCTAATCCGGTGATGTTTGCTTGCACAAAGGCGGGAGTACCAAAATACTTAATGTTTCCAGTGCTTTCTACCGTAGCAAATAAAGAATCGGACACATGCACTTCAAACTCTCCCTCGTCACGCGTGCGGGCTGTACAATGGCTGGTCACAAAATTACGCCCCTTGAAAAACCCCACATTATGGGAAAATAAGTTACTACGTTCACCTCTACCTGCTACCGTCAGGTCGCCTAGCTCTAACATAAGGCAACTAAAGTTATCTACGTCCACCAGTAAATTTACATCGCCATTACCACTCACTCTCACATTGAGACTCGCTCCTGACAAAGTATCCAATGATGTAATGTTGCCAAATCCCCATTGCTCTATTTGATCGATGGTTTGGTATTTTACCTTGACTACTGGCTGCCCTCCAGCTCTTGACCAATGACAGCGATTGTTGTTGCGTATCACCAAAAAACCTGAGTCGTCTTCTACCTCCAGTGCTACATTATTGACCAGATTTTTTCCCACCACCACCGTCGCTTCAGGAACGCTTCCTCTTTCCAAAATCACATCAGTCCAACCATACACCTTTATGCCAGTAAATGGGTCTAGAGCACGTTTTTGTTCCGTGGTTTTACCTTGTCCTTTCAAACAACCATTCTCACAACTACACAAACCAAACAACCCTACTCCAATTAGAATAAATAGATAATGTTTCAAAAATCTCATGCTTGTGCGCATTTGTACGTTTATGATGTTTTCCATAAAAAATTGACTATCTTGTCATTTTTTAAGCGCCAAAAATACAGATAATTTTCAGGCTTACTGCTATTCCTTTATTTTTCATCCTGCAAGTTGAAAGTTTGCACTAATTTTGAACATAAAACTTACACGCAATTGTGTATATTTGTTTAGATTTATAGTCTAAGCACACAATACCCGTACTGATACTCACTATATAAAATTTTAGAGTTTTTAAACATGATTCAAACTCTTGAAAGAAGTTTAAAACAATTTGCTACCGCTGGTAATGTAGAAGGTGATTCCTTCTGGACCAAAAACTATAAATATGCCTTTGTACTTTATGGTGCGTTTATGGTTTTTGCCAGTTTGTATTGGTCGGTATCTGGTATTATTCTAAAACGCTACTGGTTTGCTATCTCATCAGGGGTTTATTTCTTAACTACCATAGGCTGTCTTGCATTTTTTCTTAGACGTAAACAACTCACATTCCCCCGTGCCTATCTACTCACTACTGGTATTTTACTTCCTTTGCTTTTTCATTGGTTTTTAGGAGGTTTCAAGCCCTCTGGCACCTTCTTGTTATGGGCAATACCCAGTGCTTTAGGGGCACTTATTTCAGCTCCTCTGCGTCAGGCAATGTATTGGGTGTACGCTTTTCTGTTAGGAATTCTCATTTCTATTGTTGTTGATAGTCACCTATCTACCTTGATGAATGCCCCTACGCCAAACCAAATGAATGAAACTTTCTTTCATATCAACCTTGTGGTGGTGCTTTTGGTCATTTTTGTAGTATCAAGCAACTTTGTACAAAATGCCTGGCGTATTCAGAAGGTATTACAGGGCCAAATTACGGCACTTAATTACAGTCTTGGCACTATGGAGCTAGATCGTCACGGACGTATTACATTTATCAATGACCTATTCTGCAAATATATTGGGTTAGACAGCGAAAAAGTGATTACTAAGCGTCCCAAAACCTTTTTGAAGTCTCCAAGATGGAATACTAAAGAGCATTACAAAATATTTTGGCGAACAATCAAGCAAGGTATTAGCCAAACCGGTGAATTTGAGTACCCTGTCCAACGCCGAGGTAGTCTTTGGTTCTCGATGACTTTTACACCAATTTTCAATGACCAGAAACGCTTGCTTAAGGTAATTGTGATTGCCAACAATATTTCGGATAATATGCGCAAAAAAGAGGAGTTGGAAGAGTCTAACCAACGCTTACATTCCTCCGAAGAAGAGTTACGTCAAAATATGGAAGAGTTGATGGCTACACAAGAACACCTGCGACGCGTAGAAACCGAACAACGTGGCCACTTAGCAGCTATCAACCGTACCTTGGCTGTAGCCGAATATGACATCAAAGGCAATATTTTGGAAGCGAATACTTCTTTCTTGTATTTGATGAAATACGAAAGAGAAGATTTGTTGGGGAAACATCACGATGTTTTGGTGGACGAATACACCAAACACAACAATGGGTATGCACATTTCTGGGATGATCTCCAAAATGGTTTGCCGCAAACTGGGGACTTTAAGCGCATTAATCAATACCAGGAAGATGTTTGGATCAATAGCACTTATACACCTATTACTGATGATCAGGATAATGTAATCAAGGTAGTGCAAATCGCCAGTGATATTACCAATACCGAAAGGCAAAATATTGAATATAAATCCCGAAACGAGGCTTTTACTAAATTTAATACCATTGTAGAGTTTAGTCTTAATGGCTACGTTATTCACGCCAATGACTTCTTCTTGAGACTTAGTGGTTATGAACTAGAGGAAGTGATTGGCCAAAACTATTCTTTCTTTTTACCCGATCGAGAAGAAAAACAAGAAATTTATGAACGTTTTTGGCGTAGTGTAAAAAGAGCTGGTTTTTATGATGGGGTATTTCGTTGGATCGCCAAAAGCGGAGAAGACTTATGGTTTAGAGGGGTGTACTCGGTACTTAGAAACAATGACGGAGAACCACTTAAAATCATTAAGTTTGCTCAGGATGTCTCTAACGAAAAGCTACTGGAAAAACAGGCCCAAGAGCAAATAGAGCAAATTAAAACTTCAGAAAGAGAGTTGAGAAGCAATGCCGAGCAAATGCTGCTTACCAACGAAAGCCTCTCACGAGCCAAACAAGAGCTTGAGGAAATTACATCTTTCCAGAAAAGTATGCTGCGTAGTGCGGAGCTATCTATTATCTCTACCAACTTGGACGGCCTAATTACCAGCTTTAACCCTGCCGCAGCCAAATGGTTGGGTTATACCGAGGAAGAGCTAAGTGACAAAGAGACTTTATTGAAACTACACGATATGGCTGAAATAGAAGCCAAATCAGAAGAAATTGCCAAAGAAACCGAAAAAGAAGTCAAAGGCATTCAGGTATTGTTTTCCAAAGCGCTAGAGGGAGAGGTCGAGCGGAACGAATGGACATATATTCGTAAAGATGGTTCTCGCTTTAAGGTACTATTAACCATTTCGGGCATCCATAACGATACCAACGAAACCATTGGTTTTTTGGCTGTAGCCAACGACATCACCAAAGAGTTTGAGCAACGCCGAAAAGTAGACGTACTTCTCAAAGAAGCCAAACAACAACAAAACATGTTGAGCCGTATGGAGAAAACGGCCAAGGTGGGTGCCTGGGAATATGATCTGCGTAATGAAGATAATCCTCATTTAGAATGGAGCGACCAAATGTTTAGGGTGTATGGAGTACCATTCAACCTGGAGCCTACATTGGAAGATTTCTTCAAATATTATAAAGGCAAAGATGAAGAAGTGATGAGGGAGCATTTTAACCGGGCAATGGAAGAAGGCAAACCCTATGAATTGGAATTACAAATGCTCACCGCCAAAGGGAAGGATATATGGGTAAGGGCTATTGGAAAGGCTCAACAAAGAAGGGGTAAAACCGTACGGTTGTCGGGAACCATTCAAGACATTACTTACCGTAAGAAAATAGAGGAACAACAAGATCGTTTGGTTTCTATCTTAGAAGCATCGCCTAACTTGGTAGCGATGAACGATGGTGAGGGCCATATCATCTATATCAATCAAGGTGGAAAAGATTTATTGGGCTACCCATCTGACTTTGACGAGTTTAGTGAAATGACCACGGCTCAGTTCCAAACCCCTCGTAGTACCGAATTGATCAAGAATGAAGGAACTCCTTATGCAATGGAGCACGGGGTTTGGATTGGTGAAACTGAATGGTTGCACAAGGATGGCTACGAGGTGCCTACCAGTCAGATTATCGTTGCTCATAAGAACCCTGATGGTTCTATCAAATATTTCTCGACGGTGGCTTTTGACATTAGCGAGCTAAAAAACAAACAACAAGAACTGGAAGCTGCCCGGGATATTCTGGAATCCTCATTGGATGAGTTGAAGGCGAAAAACGACATTCTGGAAGAATCTAAACGAATTTTGAGCGCGAGTAACGCCCGTATTGAAGCCAGCCGTTTGCAATTGGCCGAGCAAAGTCAAAAACTGGCCAAGCAAAATAAAAATATTACTGATAGTATCAATTACGCCAGCCGCATTCAGCGTGCTTTACTTACCCGTGAGCAAAAAATCATAGACCGTTTCAAGGACGCTTTTATACTATACCTCCCCAAAGACATTGTCTCGGGAGACTTTTATTGGTATTCGGAGATCGGTAACCGTTATGACCGCTTTGGTGACTATGATCAGGGGCAACCTACTAAAAAACCTAAGAAAGTATTGATTGCAGCTGATTGTACTGGTCACGGGGTGCCTGGTGCGCTTATGACCATTATTGGTAACAATATTTTAGATGGTGTAGTAAACAAACAACGTATTACGGAACCAGATGAAATTTTATATGAATTGGATAGCCAACTGGTAGAAACCCTACAATCAGATACCGATGATGAAGATGATGCCAAGGTAAATGACGGAATGGATATCAGTGTAATGGTGATTGATGAAAACCGTAATCGCTTGCATTTTGCGGCGGCTAAAAATCCGTTGTTGTATGTAAGAGATGGTGAGATTCACCAGATTAGAGGTTCTAAATTTCCCATTGGGAGCAATACCCAATATAAATTGCAGAAGGTGTTTGAAAAACACACTATAGATATTAAGCCTGGCGATGTATTTTATATGATCTCGGATGGGTTTCAGGATCAATTTGGAGGCAAAAACGGAAAGAAATACCTCACGAAGCGTTTCCGCAATTATTTATTGTCTATTAGTCATTTGCCTATGGAAGAGCAACGTGAAAAGTTATACAATGAGGTAACTACCTGGAGAGGAAATACTCCTCAAACAGACGATATTTTGATTATGGGAATCAAATATTAGGTACTCAATTTCTTTATACAACAAAAAATCCCTATGA
>DMXI01000162.1 GCA_003483885.1 Microscillaceae bacterium | reverse complement strand
TAGCAAATATGCAAATTTTAGGCACTTACTTGTAAAAATGGAAGTAGTCTCAAGTGTAAGAATCGGGCAGTTTTAAGGTAAGAACTTCAAGCTTTACGGGTTAAGTCAGGTAGGCTTACTTGATAGGGCAAAATCCACCCAACACCCAGTATTTCCCCGCTCAGCACTAAAATGCCACAAAAATCTTGATGTACCTTATAATCTATGGTATTTTATCTTAAAGCACTATAAATCTATGTTTTAGCGCTAAATACAAACGGAGTGCAACGAAAGTTAAACCAGAAAGTTACATCAAAATTGGAAATAAATGAACGGCTGTACGTTTTCGGTCTGAAATTGTAAAATAAGTTGAATCACCAAAATAAAGATAGCAGCTTTGACCAATACAGGCAAAGACGAGAAATATTCGGCGGTTCGAGCCTTGTCTTTCTCAGAAATGAAATGAATAAAATAACCAAACACCATCATCGCCACTAACAATCCACGGGTTTGCATAAAGGGGATCAAGTACGCCCAATCGGTATGGAAGAACATCTTGGTGATAGACTGGGCTGCTACGTTGAAGCTTTCAGCCCGGAAGAAAATCCAGAGTAAGGCCACAAAATGGAAGGTCAGAAACCAATCCAAAGGCTTAAGTACCTGCCGATTCAGCCCCATTTCTTTGACTGACTTGCTAAATATTTTATGGATGAATAAACCGGCCCCGTGCATGGCTCCCCAAAACACAAACTTCCAGGAAGCTCCGTGCCAAAACCCGCCAATCAACATGGTAAGCATCAAAAACAACCACTGCTTTTCTTCTCCTTTGCGATTGCCCCCCATCGGGATGTAAATATAATCGCGCAACCAGGTAGACAACGAAATGTGCCAACGTCGCCAAAACTCAGTGATACTCAGCGAATTGTAAGGACTACGGAAGTTTTCTGGCAAGCGAAAGCCCATCAATAAGGCCAAGCCAATGGCCATATCAGAATATCCCGAAAAGTCGCAATAAATCTGGAGAGTGTAGGCGTACATGGCCATCATATTCTCGAAGCCAGAGTAAGTCGTAGGTGCCGAATAAATAAGGTCGGCATACTGGGCCATATAATCGGCAATGATGGCTTTCTTGATCAATCCTTTCAGGATCATAAACAACCCCTCTCCCATTTGCTCCTGACGGAACACAATTTTTTGATGGATTTGCGGCAAAAAGTCTTTAGCCCGCACAATCGGCCCCGCTACCAGTTGCGGAAAAAAGCTTAGGTAAAACCCAAAGTCTAATAAGTTTTCACAGGGTTTGATGTCTCCTTTATACACATCTACCAAATAACTAATGGTCTGGAACGTGTAAAAAGATACCCCAATGGGGAGGAAAATATTGAGTTTTTTAAAGTCGCGCTGGGCCAGGTAAGCCAGGTTTTCCAGAATAAAGTTGGTGTATTTGAAGTAGAGCAGAAAGCTCAAATTAAAGATGATGAGCAGTACCAACCAAAGTGTTTTTCGCGGTTTTCGGGTTTCTTTATGCAGTCCAATGGCCGCATAGTAATCCACAACCGCCAGCACCACCAAATTGAGCACATAAATACCGCTGGACTTGTAGTAAAAGAATAGGCTAAATGCCAGTACATACACCACCCGAGCCAACTTTTGCTGATAAATGATAATGTATATGCTCAAAAAGGCCGTAAACAATAGCAAAAACTCGCCACTGCTAAACAGTAGGGGGTTCTTTTTACTGTATACAAAAATGTCCGCAATATTTTCCAACAACGGGTGATCCAGCATTTCTCTTCTCTGTATTTTTTATCGCTTCTTATTTACACGCTCTAAAGCTTGTTGGTGGCGCTTCGCTTAAATACCAACAAGGGTTTAACGCAATGCCCATTCTTTTTGCAGTAACAAGCAAAAGCCTGACGTAAGCCCTCAGCCATTGAGTCGCCTATCAACAGCATCTGCTGAGCACTGGGGTCTACCACCTCAAAAGCTTTGGTCGCCTTGATTACGCGCTGCCGTTTTTTGATTTTTTTTTCGCTCCGGCTGCCACCTTTTCTTCTTCTTCTTTGGGGGGCACCTTCATCATAATTTTCTTACGACTTTTGGTCATAATCCATTTAGAAATCGCCGCCGCCCAAGTCTCGTATTCTTTCCAACGAGGATGAATGCCATCACCCGCCCTTTTCAAAGTCAAATCTTTGGAGGGAAAGAACCTCCCCTCTCCTACTCCTTCGGCCAGCACCTCAGTCAGGCCATAGTCTTCGCGCCAGTTGGGTGGGCCAATCCAAATAAAATTGATGTCCCCAATCTGATCTACAATATTTTTCACAAACGTCCGATAAGCATCCAGCCTACGCGTAAACAGCTCGTTAGAACCCAGCGAAATCATCACATAAGTAGGCTTTACTTCTTTGATCAGTGATTTCAGACGCCCTCCTTGCCAGGCAATAATGCTGGAACTCGTTTTTGCAACTGAAGTAAACTTATGTCCATTCTTTTTAGAAAAATCTCCCAACGGAAAACGCAAGCCGTCTGCCATCGAGTCGCCAATCAACAGCACGTGTTGGGCACTGCTGTCTATAATCATAGAAGAATCTATCTTATTAGCTTCTATATATGCCTGCAAATTCGAATCAATGGGCTTGTAAATGGTTTCTTCCTGGGGTAAATCTTCTGAACATCCCCCCAGCGAGATCAATGCAATCCCTATTATGAGGGCCGTAAGCCTATATTTTCTAATCTTTTTCATTTTGGTAAACTCGTAACCGCTTTAGTAGAATCTTTAGATTGATTTTCGGTATCTTCTTTTTTAATGTCTTTTGTCACCTTAGGAATTTTGATCGTGGCCGCAATTGGATTCACCAGGCGAATCTTATGCTTACAAGCATACATAATCCAGGTAGTCACAGTATCGGTCCAGGTCACACTTCCGTTGATGTCAGGGTGAATGCCATCATATTGGCGGGTCATTTTAATGCTTTCGGATAAGAAAAAGCGATCATTGCCAATCACTGACTTAATGGCCGCATTTATTCCGGTATCTTTTCGCCAGTTGGGCGGTCCTACCCAAATAAGCGGAATATCTCCCGCTTGCTTGATGATGTCACGTATATATTTTTTTCGGTCGCTGGCCCCGCGTATAAACAACTCATTGGCTCCCAGGCAAACGATAATAAAGGTAGGTTTATATTTTGTTACGGCGGCTTTAAGCTTTTTCTGGCTGCTCCACAATATCGTGTTAGAACTAGGCTGAGATACTACCGAAAGTCGGTGCCCGTTGTAGGCTGCATATTTTCTAAAGCCATACTCCAGGCCCGCTGCTCCTGCCATAGAGTCGCCTGCCAGCAAAATGTGCTGAGTTTTACTGTTGACTCCCGCGGGCATAATCACGTTGAGAGGAATGCCTCGTTTTTTAGTGAATTTCAGATTAGACGCCAGATTTCCGGTTCCTATAGGTGTTTTTGCTACATTGGTAGCATCGGGTTTGCCTCCAATCGCCGCTGTCTTGATGGAGTCTGCTTTGGCTTGCGCCCGAGCAGAATCTTCTTTGAATGTTTTATCTAAATAATCTTTAAGGCGTTGGGTAATGGGTTGGTAAATAACGTCTTCTTTGGGTTCGAGATTCAGAAAGGTTTTGAGTTTAGTTTGCTTCACCTCTACATTAAACGATAGGGGTTTGTCCCATAGCGAATAAACCAATAATGATCCTATAACTATTAAGAACAATAAAATGACGTCTAGTAAAGGTTTTCGTTCTTTGATATAATTCATGTTAAGCAAACAACTTTATATTGAGTGTTTGGATAGCCAGGTGCATTTGAAGGATAAGTTTTTGAATGTTAGAGATAAAACAGCAAATACAAATGTATGGTAAAGCTGGTTTTTATAAAAATTTCGGACATTTTTAATCACGTGTCGCTCCTGCTTAATCTGCTATCTTTTAAGCAAATAATTGCAGGCGGAAGCCTGGGTTAACCTTATTTATCAAATTTTAAACTAAACAATAGACATTCCGTTTTTGTAAATACAATACAATAAAAAACCCATTTTATAAGAGAAGTTGTTAAACTAAGAATTTAGTTCTATATTGCGCCTTATGAAGAAACCCCACCTGTTTTATGTATATGCTCTCTGCATTGTTTTATTGGATCAACTACTTAAATTATACGTTTATTTTAACCTTCACCAAGGGGAGGAAGTAATACTGCTGGGTAACTTCAAGTTGCATTACACCCTCAACCCAGGAATGGCCTTTGGCTTTGAGTTTGGGGCTACTTATGGAAAGTTTTTGCTTACATTTTTCCGTTTGGCCATTATTATAGGTGTGGGGATTTATTTGTATAAGCTTATCCAGCGCAATGCCCACAAAGGATTGATCTGGAGTTTAATCTTGATTTTTGCGGGTGGTATGGGCAATCTCATCGACAGTGTTTTCTATGGGGCATTTCTGAATGTGGCTACTTACGACGCCGTTACTCCTTGGTTTCATGGCCAGGTCATAGACATGCTGTTTATTGATGTAGGCCCTATTGCACTTCCTAATTGGGTACCTAAGTTTGGTGGACACAATGTATCGGCTCCTATCTTCAACATTGCCGACATTTCGGCTTTTATTGGCATCGTGATGGTGGTGATATTGCACCGCCGCTTTTTTACTGCCGATGCCCCAACTACTCCTGCCCCTCAAACCAGTGAAATCTCACAACAGCCCGAACAAGCTTCTTAGTAGCAAGCACGATCACAAAGGGTATTGATATAACTGAGTATCGATACCCCCTAAAGCAAAAAAACTGTCCGGTTACTAACCAAACAGTTTTCCTTAGACAGTGAATTGAAGAAACTATGGAAAATAGTATTTTAAGTTTCTTGTGTGATCAATCAAATCAATAATCTTTTTCTGTAGTCATTTACGTACAAGTCCCCCGCAAAGGATACATGCTTTTAGAGCATTTTGTCACTTGTGTAATAAAATGACATATATTTTTATAATAGCCTTTATAGAACCTCGTGAAAATTAAGATCTAAGAAACTATAGGGTATCAAATAAGAACTCCATTAAAATTATTTGGAATCACGATCTATCTAACTGAATAGCAAAGCTCCTGTCACCAATCTCACCTCTAAATGATGGTCTCACCACATTGATACAGAGAATTGATAACCTCATCAAAAGTAAAACAACAATTACCTTGATTCCACAGTACTGGTAAATAGTCCAAATTTGGGCTTTAAAAACTCACTTTTTACAGGTCTCACTACGCTAATATTCCCCCCTCCTCCTCTTTGCGTTACGACAGTATTGTAAAATACACACTTACTTTGGCTTCACCTTGTTAGCACCTGTAAATCAGGCACTTCACTAGTTATATCCATATGAATAAAGGGGTCTCACTGAGAAACCTGAGAGTCTCATCGAGATAGCTGAGACCCTCTCCAGGTCTCATAAAAATATTGGAGACTCTTTTGAATATTTTTTTGCCTTCATTTGCCTTCCCTTTTACAATCAGGTTAGAGGATTAAATACTCAGATACTAACAAACAACCCTTAACAAAACATGAAAACATCAGCAATTCG
>DMXI01000375.1 GCA_003483885.1 Microscillaceae bacterium | reverse complement strand
TCTTTACAAATTTCATACATAAATATTTGAATTATTTGTTGAATGTGAGGGAGATAGGAGGGGGAATCTCGAATAATGAATAATAAATCAAGAATTACGATCTACGCCTTTTGATTTTGACTGGCAGAAAAACTACTTGAAAACTTCCGCTATTATGCTTAAATTTCCTTGATCAAAAACCAAAGGCATCCGATTCAATTATGAGCAATTATCCAGAAGACAATACACCTAATAATCGTCAGGAGCATACCGGAAGTGGGGATAGCGTAGGCAATGACAAGGTAGGACGAGACAAAGTGGGTGATCAGCGAAAAGCAGGAAGAGACTATATTGAGAAACAAGAAATAAAAGGCGTATCTGTAAAGCAGGCCATTATTGGCTTTGCTGCGGTAGCTGTAGTGAGTATTGTATCTTTAATCATTGTTTTGAATTGGAACAAAGAAGATTATCAGGGCACTCAATCAACTTCTAACCAAAACACTCAATCAGCGAATAATTCACAAAGGCAAGCAACACAAGAAGCAAGCATTAAATCCCCGCAAGTGAATGATACTTCTAACACTCTCGATTCTGCTACAATTCAAACAGAAGACAAAGGATGCCAAAACCAATCAGAAAAACTGAGAGTAGACATTGCCCACTTTGGGCCGCAAGTCAACCAACCCTTCGCTTTTAGATTGGTCAATGATGTAAAAGATCGCATCTCAAGTAAAAAATATTCGGCTAAAGTAACATTAGTAAAAAGATATTTAACAAGTGAGGAAGATAGGAGCCAAGTGACTGCTAAAATGTGTGATTACAGAGGCTTGGTGGTATATGGTAATCGAAGTACAGGAGAAGGAAATAAAAGCCTTTCTTGTGTAATTGACATTGTAAATGCCAAAAAGGTGGAAGCTACTCATAGATTAGAGGAGCCAAGTAACCTGGCCTTTGAAATAGACGAGCACTCGGAGTACGTATCTTATTTTATTAGTGGGTTGTTAAAGTATTATTTGAATTTTAATGACGAAGCTGATAATGACTTTGAAATATTTTTAAACAAAATTGTAGGAGAAAAAAAGACTAAGAAAAAAAATAAAATAGTGGCATATGTAAAATATTATCAAGGAAGAATAAAAATAGAAATAGGAGATATTGGTGGGGCAATTTCTTTGTTTAGGAAATCTCAATATTTACACAAGACAAGGTTTTGTAGGTATGCTTTGAAAAAGTTAGAATTAGTTCAAAAAGCATTAAATCTAGACATATTCAATAATGACTTAAAAAGAAAAATTTCTGAACAGGATAGTTTTAATATGATGTTGAGAACTTTTAGAAGGAACAATAAAGGTTCTCAAAGAAAAACTATTAGATTAAATTTGCATAATAAAGGCTTAAAAATTTTCCCAGAGAGAGTAAATGAGATGCGAGCTTTGGAGAGTTTAATCATTAGTGCTAATCAAATCACGGTTTTGCCCGAGAGTATTAGTAAGCTTCAAAACTTAAAAAGTTTAATTGTTAGTTATAACAGACTTCGTGCATTACCTAAAAGTATTGATAAGCTAAAAAACCTTGAAGAACTTTTTTTGAACAATAATAGGTTTAGAGTTTTACCAGAAAATATTTGTAATTTACTTAAACTACAAGAAATAACCTTGAATAGTAATTTTCTAACTTCTTTGCCTAAAAATATTGGGAAGTTACAAAACTTAGAAAGATTATATGTGTCGAATAATAGTCTTACTGCATTACCGAAAAGTGTTTACACTTTAAAAAAAATAAAAATATTAGATTTAAAAAATAATCGCATTTCTAAACGACGATTAAAAAAAATCAAAAAACTCCTTCCAACTTGCAAAGTTATATTCTAAGTTTTCCTGATTGCATATCATAACTTTTCATTAACAACCCACCCCATCAAATATTTCTAAATTTGTCGGCCTTAAAATGAGGCAATTAACCCAGGTTTTTTGCTAATTTGCGCGTAAAACCTGTCAAGTTTCTTTTACATTGTCTTACAAACCTGACAGGTTTATTTCGGAAAAATCAATTTAATATAATACACCAACAAGTATGAGTAGAGAGAACCAGAAACAAGCATTTATTCCTCCTTTAAAAATTCACAATACGCTGAGCAATGAAAAGGAAGTGTTTGAACCCATCAATCCCCCCAATGTGGGCATGTATGTTTGTGGTCCTACTGTGTACAACAATCCCCACATTGGCAATGCCCGCCCTGCGGTATTTTTTGATGTCTTGAGCCGCTATTTGACTCATATAAGAGAATATAAAGTACGTTATGTACGTAACATTACCGATGTAGGACACCTTACTGGAAGTGCCAACGATGGTGAAGACCGTATTTCCCGACAGGCGAAGCTAGAGCAGCTAGAACCGATGGAAATTGTAAATATCTACACCAATAAATATGTGGAGTTGATGGATGCGCTCAATGTGCAACGACCCAGCATTGCCCCCACGGCTACTGGGCATATTGTAGAGCAAATAGATGCGGTACAAAAAATCCTGGATGCGGGTTTTGCCTACGAATCCAATGGTTCTATATATTTTGATGTAAAAAAATACAACGAATCTCACAATTACGGGGAGCTTTCGGGCCGAGTAATTGATGAGTTGTTTGCCAATACTCGCGAAAACCTGGAAGGCCAGGATGAAAAGAAACATTCGGTAGATTTTGCCCTTTGGAAAAAGGCCTCTCCTGAACATTTGATGCGCTGGAACTCCCCCTGGGGAGAAGGTTTCCCTGGTTGGCACCTGGAGTGCTCGGTAATGAGTACTAAATACTTGGGAGAGCATTTTGATATTCATGGCGGAGGAATGGACTTGATGTTTCCGCACCATGAATGCGAAATCGCCCAATGTAAGGCTGCCAATGATGGAACCACGCCAGCAAAATACTGGATGCACAACAATATGTTGACGATAGATGGGGTGAAAATGAGTAAATCGCCTCGCTTAAGGTGGGATGATAGAGCGGTATCTAACCTAAAATCGAGTGAATTACCCGAAGATTTATTGGCTAAGGTGGTTGCCTTGAAACAGCCTCAGGTGGATGTGTTTGACGAAGACCCCGCGAAACTATTGGGTAAAGATGTAAAACCCTATGTGGAGTTGATTAGAGAGCAAGCCGAAACTTTTGTCAATTTCATCACCATTGAGGATGTATTTTCTGGAGATAATTCAGTATTAAACCAACCTTATTCGCCGATGACCATTCGCTTGTTTATTTTGCAAGCTCACTATCGCAGTACCATTGATTTTTCTAATAAAGCGTTGTTGGATGCCCAAAAGGCATACAAGAAGCTGATGAATAGTTTGCGGGTATTGAAGTTGATGGAATATCCAGCAAATTCAGGGACTATTAATCAAAAGTTGGATAGTCAAATCAATGGTTTTTGTGACAATACCTTGCGTAGCATGAACGATGACGTGAATACGGCTAAGGCGCTGGCGCAGATTTTTAACATCAATAAGAAAATCAATCATTTTTATACCAATCCGCAAGACATTGCAACCATTACCAAAGATACTTTTGACCGAATGAAGCAATTCTTTATCACATTTGTGGTAGATGTATTTGGGTTGAAAGAAGAAGTGACTGATAATCAAGAGGCGCTGGTACATGGGCTACTGGATTTGTACAAAGATGCCAAGCAAAACAAAGATTATGACAAAGTAGATCAGATTCGGGCCACTTTTAAAGCCAGTGGGCTGATTATCAAAGATATGAAAACAGGCGTAGATTGGGCATATGAGGAATAAGGGAATTGAATCGTGTACATCAAGTGGCAAAAGCTTGCTTTCAATTTGGTAAATCACGATTATTCCAGCTTTTAACATAACTTATTGGAACTTTTGCCTTCATCGTCCAGTTTCTTCGAAAAATATTGTGAAAGAGAGTCAGATCATTGTATCTGACTTTTTTTATGGAATTTTTCAAACGATTATTACAAGACAAATTTTGCTTGTATCATTTCAAAAACTATTACGTTACATCTCAAAGAATATATCTAAATGATAATCACTTACCTCTTTGCTACTAAAAGTATAAACCGATAAGATGTTAAAGAATATTTCATTATTTCTCACGATTACAATAGTATTAATAATTTCTGCTAAAACGTATAGTCAAACCAGTTCCTCAAATAATACCAGTAGTACCAGTGCAGGAGGGTTCACTGCGCCCAAATTTAGTAATGAATTTATGAATATCGGGGTGGGTGCCAGAGCCTTGGGCATGGCCAATACTCAAGTATCTATTGTACAGGACGTAACTGCGGGATATTGGAATCCAGCAGGCTTGTTAGATATCAAAACCAAATATGATGTGGCTTTGATGCACTCCGAATATTTTGGAGGAATTATTCAGTATGATTATGTAGGATTTGCTACACCCATCGATTCTCTCAGTCATTTAGCTATTTCTGCCATTCGCCTTGGGGCCGATGATATTCCCGATACGCGTTTTTTGTACGATGCAGACGGGCAGTTAAACTATGACAACATTCGTTTTTTTGGAGTAGCCGATTATGGGTTTTTGATCTCTTATGCTCGTCATTTACCACTTATTCCAGGCTTGAAATGGGGTGCCAACTTTAAGATTATTCATCGAAGTGTGGGTAACTTTGCCAATGCGTGGGGTTTTGGATTAGATGCGGGGGCTAAACTAGATTTAAAAAGCGGGTGGCACTTTGGAGTAATGGCCAGAGACATTACAGGAACTTTCAATGCTTGGTCGCACAATACGGCTTTGGTCGCAGAAGTATTTGCTCAAACTGGAAACGATATTCCTCGTAACTCAATTGAAGTAACGATTCCTCGCTTAATTGTAAGTGCGGCTAAAGAATTTACGATCCGGAAAAAATTTGGGGCCTTAGTTTCTTTTGACCTCAACACAACCTTTGACGGTAGAAGAAATGTACCGATTAATGGGGAAAGAGTTTCTATTGATCCAAGTATGGGCCTTGAGCTCAATTATGTAAAGAAAATTTTCCTAAGAGGAGGAGTACACAATATCCAACAAATCAAAAATGCAAAAGGAGGTACCTTTACTTCCTTTCAACCTACTTTTGGAGTGGGTATTCGGGTGAGTCGCTTCAATATCGATTATGCCTTTACCGATGTTGCCAATCAGTCAGAAGCTTTGAGTTCACACGTTTTTTCTTTGAAAATAGCGATCAATAAATAAACGATTCTTGCTTGTTCTACTTGTTTATTAATTTTTGTTAAGATGAAAATTATCAACCTCAAATATATTTTGTTGAATGTAGGTTTGGTTTTATTGGCGCATGTCGCCCAGTCTCAAACCTATGGCAATGAATGGATTAAATTCAACCAACAGTACTACAAAATTCCAGTTACCCAAAAAGGGATTTATAAGCTTAGTTACGCCGATCTGATTAATGCTGGTATTCCGGTGGCTTCCATCAAACCCAAACAATTACAGGTTTTTCATCGAGGACAAGAACAAGCCATTTTGGTCAATAGCACCAGTACCGAAGTTTTTGCCAGCTCAGATGAGGTACTGTTTTATGGCGAAGGTAACGATGGTACTCAAGATGCTTTGATGTACAAAGATCCTTCTTTTTTGGTGAATAAATATTATAATCTCTATTCAGATACCACAGCCTACTTTCTTACCTGGACCCTGGATGGCACCTTGGGCAAAAGAATGACGGTCACGAATGAAACCAATACTGGAGGACTCACTGCCGAGGCCTATCATTGGAAAGAAGAGTTACAAGTCTTTAATAGCCGTTATGCCTTGGGAAGACGATATCCAGTAGGTTCTACCTTAGACATTTACATTAGTGAGTTTGACATAGCCGAAGGCTGGGTAGGCCCTGGGATTTCAGGAAGTTCTCAAGATTTTACCTTCAATGTGGCAAATATCAATAGTAGTAGTGGAGTCAAACCCCGACTAGAAGTCAGGTACATTGGTAATTCTTCAGTGAGGGTAAACAAAACCAGGATTTCAGTAGGGAATTCAGCTGGAAGTTTAAGGCAGTTACAAGAAGTTCAAACCCTTTTTCAGGCTAATCATACTTTTAGTCAAGAGATAGAACTGAGTGATATTTCGGGTACTGGCCAAGTAGTAGTAAGGGTAGAAGAAACCTCGGGAAGTGTATCACTGGCTTATGTAAGACTTGTTTATCCGCAGAATGTAGACATGCAATCTCAAACAAGCAACGACTTTACCTTGAGAGCCAATACTGGCAATAAATCTTATATAGAAATAGCCAATTCAGCGGCAGGCACTCAGATATTTGATATTACTGATCAAAACAATGTAGGTAAAATAGAGACTGGTACAAGTGGAAGTTTGCTCACGGCAATTATCAACAGTACTGCCACCGAAAGAACTTTACATGCGTCTAGCAATGCGGTATTTAAAAACGTGATTGGGATTAGTAGGGTGAGTTTTAGAAATATAGATG
>DMXI01000164.1 GCA_003483885.1 Microscillaceae bacterium | reverse complement strand
TGGACTATGGACTATGGACTATTAACTCCCAACTAAAAAATGAACATCATCGTAATTTCTGACCCAGAGGAAGTACCGAACGAAGCATTTATCTTGAATGCTTTGTTTGAGCACGGATTGGAGGTGTTTCATCTACGTAAGCCGGCTTATACCAAGGCTAAAACGGAAGCACTGATTGAGGCTATAGACCCTCAATATAGAGATCGGGTCGTGTTGCATCATCGGTATCCGTTGGCAATGGATTACGGTTTAAGAGGGATTCACTTTACGGGACATTTTATCAGAGATTGTTTTCCAAAGTTGGAAGATTGGTACCAGGAAGCCAAGCAATACAACATGACAGTGAGTGCCTCTAAGCACCAATTAACAGAATTAACATCCTTAGAGGTCACTTATGATTATGTGTTTTTAAGCCCTATTTTCGATAGTATTTCTAAGGTAGGTTATAAAAGCAACTTTGCGGATTTGGAGAGTGTGGTAGATTATAAGACCTACACCAAAATAGTGGCGCTTGGAGGTGTTACCGTAGATAAAATTGATCAATTGAAGCGCATGAGATTTAACGGCGCAGCGGTGTTGGGGGCCATTTGGCAAGAACCCGACAAAGCGGTACAGGCATTTATGGCATTGAAAGCAGTATGGGAAAAAGAAGACCAAATATTTTAACAATAGCAGGGTTTGATCCTAGCGGAGGGGCAGGTTTGTTGGCAGATATCAAAACTTTTGAGGCCTATAAAACCCTAGGAATGGCGGTTTGTAGTGCGCTCACCGTGCAAAATGATACCCAGTTTACCAAAACCAATTGGGTATCGCTGGAAGAGATCAAAGAGCAATTGCAGATTTTGCAAAAGCGATTTACCTTCAAAGTGGTAAAAATTGGCCTGATTGAGAGTTTCGAGGTACTGCAGCAAATCATAACTTACTTAAAGGAGATGAATCCTGGAGTAAAAATTATTTGTGACCCAGTACTCAAGGCCAGTGCGGGTTTTGTATTTCACTCGGAAGTGGCCCAACAAACACTAGAAACTGTATTGAGTGATTTGTTTTTGTTGACCCCTAATTGGGAAGAAGCCCAACAACTTTCGGGGCAAGAAGATGCCAAGACCGGAGCCAAATATTTGAGTCAGTTTTGTCATGTGTATCTGAAAGGAGGGCACAATGTCGAGAATCCAGGAAAGGATTTCTTATTGCAAAAAGATCAGAAAGAGCATGCACTCAACCCCAAAAAAATTGGTGTAAAAGCAAAACATGGCTCAGGCTGTGTGTTTTCGTCAGCTTTGGCGGCACATATCGCCCTAGAGTATCCATTGTTGAAGGCTTGTGTGCGATCCAAAGAGTATGTCACTCGATTTTTGGCAAGCAATGAAGGTAAGTTGGGATATCATAGAATATAGTAAGTAGTTTTTAAGGTCAACAGTTGACAGTCCACAGTCGACTGTGGATCTAATGCTACAAAGGGGATTACAATAATTTTTATAGTCTTAATAAAAATCGGAACAGTCGATCGTGGACCGTTGACTGTGGACTATAGTTCATGAAAACAATTAGTAAATTACAATACATTACCCAAGAAACAGCAAAACTAAGCCATAGCGGAGTGGCTAAGAATGCCTGCGAAGCTGGATGTGACTGGATTCAATTGCGGGTAAAAAACATAAGCGCTCAAGATTTATTATTTACTGCCCGAAGTGTAAAGGAAATATGTGATGCCCATCAGGCAAAGCTTATTATAAATGATCGACCTGCAGTAGCAGGTATAGTAGGGGCAGACGGGGTGCATTTGGGTAAAGATGATATGTCACCCGCTGAAGTGCGGAGAACACTTGGCGAGGAGATTATTATTGGAGGTACTGCCAATACTTTTGAAGATATTAAAAGATTGGTAGATGCCAGGGTAGACTATATTGGGTTGGGACCTTTTCGGTTTACCACTACCAAACAGCAACTAAGTCCAATTTTAGGTTTGGAAGGATACAAAAGAATTATAGAACAATGCCAGGCCGAAGGTATTGATATCCCGATTGTAGCCATTGGTGGAATAGTGACAGAAGATGTGACGGACATTATGCAAACTGGAGTACACGGCATTGCCGTTTCAGGATTGATTACGCACGCGCCAAAACGCGCCGAATTAGTCAAACATTTACAGGGCATTTTAACAAACTAAAGATATGAGCTATCATGTAGAAGCTTATTTGGTAGATGCCCAACAGTTGGCAACCCTTACCGAGGGTAATTTTGCTGAAAGGGCCCACAAAGAATTTCCTGAGAAAGATTTTGAGAATCCAGCAGAGTATCAGGAATTGATGAAGGAGATAAAAGACGATCCTGGAGCATACTTAGAAGGGTGTGTAGAGGGGATTTTAAAGGATGTGTATTTGTTTGAGCATACTGCCAATTTTGCCCAACAATTGGACAATAGTTTTGCTGACGAGATCAAACAAGGCAGCCCAAATGTTCGCCAGGCACTCACTACGTTGATTAAAGGCGAAGCTGCTCAGGTAACAGCCTGGGAGCAAATGTATGGCTATGCTTTTCAGCTGATGTGCGAAAGCTATGGGCAAGCGTTGACTAACGAAGGTTTTATCAATGTCAACTCGGTAGAGTTTCTGGTTGATTTGGAGGTATTTAGTGCTAAAGTGCTGAATTTTAGAGTATATGATGAGCTTTTTGCAATGCCACCAGCCTTGCCTTTGCCCTTGAGCGAATATCCAATGATTGGGTTTTTGCCTTTGCAAAACGCCAAGAAAATTGCCCATAAGTTTAATCAACTCAATCTGGAGCACCCTGACTTTGGTGAAGCGCTCACTACCTTACAAAGTTGGGTAGACCATATGTTGATTGAAAAACGAGATTTAATGACATTTTTTTATTGATAAATCATCTTTCTATGGACTTAAGCAAAATAGTTGAAGGTATTTTGGGGAGAATGTTACAGGCAGAGGAAGGAATTGATGAACTGACGATACAAAAAATAGAAATAAAATTAGGGATACATCTTCCCAAGGTGCTCAAAGATTTTTATGCCGTAGTGGGTAATATTCCACTGTTTGTAGAGGGGCACCATTGTTTCTTAGATTTAGAAGAACTATTAATTAAAGATGACAAATTGATCTTTTTGGCCGAAAATCAGCAAGTGCTGCATTGGGCCGTAGATTTATCAGATACTAAAACCATATACCAAACACCTGACGCTATTCAGGAAACGAACCTGGTGTGGTACGAAGAGGCTTTTGATTTAGAAAGGTTTCTGGAAATGATGTTGTTTGTGCAATGCATGTACGCAGATGAGGTATATCACACAATGCTTGAGGGAGGGTATGCGCACTTTGCATATTTAGAAGCCGCAAATTTAGAGGAGGATACCTTAAGCTTGCTTTTGGCTAATTTGGAAAAGCAATGGCAAAATGCAGTAAGAGGAAATGACATTTCGGTTTTTTTATACCCAGAATCTATGTTACTGTATTTTATAGATGAACAAGATAATTTGGATAAAACCAGTATGATTTGGCTGTGTACAAAAGATGAGCAGTTATTTGATCGCTGGGTTGATTCCTATGGATTTATGGAGCTATAGAGTTTACAAAGGGTAGACCGTACTACTAGACATTTTTCTTTTGTGGAGCACCATAACCGTCAGGCTAATGGCTAGTTCAGATTGCAAACTGAACCTTTGGTGAACTCAACGGCAGTTAATCTGAAAGAGCGGCCTCTATTTCATAAGATGTTGATTATTAGCTGTTTAATTTTTTTAGCTTGACGACTATGGTGCCCTCACAGCCAACTTTAGCCTAAATGCCTAGTAGTATGAGGGTGGGTTTTAAAACCTGGTAGCGAATTTTGAATGGTAAAAGAAATTTTGAAAATGGAAGATAAACTAACAATCGCCGATAAAACTTTTAGTTCTCGTCTGTTTACAGGCACGGGAAAATTTAGCAGTAGCCAGTTGATGGGAGAGGCTTTGCTAGAATCTGGTTCTGAACTGGTAACTGTGGCACTCAAGCGAGTAGATGTGCAAAACGACCAAGATGATATTTTGGCACATTTAAACCACGAGCAGTTTCATTTATTGCCCAATACGTCGGGAGCTCGCAATGCCGAGGAAGCAGTATTGGCCGCTCAATTGGCTCGGGAAGCCTTGAAAACCAATTGGTTAAAATTAGAAATACATCCCGACCCAAAATATTTGATGCCTGACCCTATAGAAACCCTCAAAGCCGCTAAGCAATTGGTGAAACTGGGTTTTGTGGTACTGCCTTATATTCACGCTGATCCCGTATTATGCAAAAGATTAGAAGAAGTAGGCACCGCCGCAGTAATGCCTTTGGGAGCCCCTATTGGCAGCAATAAAGGTTTAAAAACCAAGGACTTTATAGAAATTATTGTAGAGCAAAGCAATGTGCCAGTAGTAGTAGATGCTGGCATAGGTGCTCCCTCAGATGCGGCCAAGGCTATGGAAATGGGGGTAGATGCGGTGCTGGTAAATACCGCGATTGCCGTGTCGCCCAACCCGGTAGCGATGGGTAAAGCCTTTAAAATGGCGGTAGAAGCCGGAAGAATGGCTTTTCAGGCGAAGTTGGCACAAGCCAGCACCGAAGCCAATGCCAGCAGCCCTTTGACTGCTTTTTTGTTTGAAGATGAAGCGTAAAAATCTAAGATTGAGGTGATAAAATGACATTCCACGATATATTTTCTCAATACCACTGGGACGAAGTAAAAGCCAGTATTTATCAAAAAACGGATCGGGACGTAGAGCACGCGCTACGCAAAACTGGGAAACGGGACTTAGAGGACTTTAAGGCACTTATTTCGCCTGCAGCGGCCAGGTACCTGGAGCCTATGGCCCAACTGAGCCACCAACTTACCCAAAAACGTTTTGGCAAAACCATCCAAATGTATTTACCGATGTACTTGTCTAATGAGTGCCAAAATATTTGCACTTATTGTGGGTTTAGCCTGGACAATCCCCTGCGAAGAGTAACCTTGACCGATGGGCAGATTGTGCGTGAAGTAGAGGTGATCAAGGCCTTGGGTTATGACCACATTTTGTTGGTGACTGGAGAAGCTAATAAAACCGTGGGGGTAGATTATTTTAAAAATGCCCTAAAGCTTATCAAACCGCACTTTTCGCACATCAGTATGGAGGTGCAGCCCTTGGATCAGCCTGATTATGAGGCGTTAATCCCAATGGGACTCAATACGGTATTGGTGTATCAGGAGACTTACCATCAGGAAGATTACAAAAAGCACCACCCCAAAGGCAAGAAGTCTAACTTTAAATACCGTATAGAAACGCCCGATCGTTTGGGTAAAGCGGGTATCCATAAAATTGGTCTGGGAGTGCTCATTGGTCTGGAAGACTGGCGAACTGATTGCTTCTTTACGGCCTTGCATCTTAACTATTTGGAACGAGTATATTGGCAAACCAAATATTCTATTTCTTTCCCTCGTTTGCGACCTTTTTCGGGTGGATTGCCTCCCAAAGTGGAAATGAATGACCGCGAATTGGTGCAAGCTATCTGTGCTTACCGTATTTTTGACGAAGAAGTAGAACTATCGCTTTCTACCCGTGAAACTGAGAAGTTTCGTAACCACGTCATTCCTTTGGGGATTACCTCTATCAGTGCCGGGTCTAAGACCAATCCGGGTGGATATGCGGTAGAGCCTCAATCGCTAGAGCAGTTTGAAATCTCGGACGAACGTACCCCCAACGAAATCGCCCAAATCATTCGAGCCAAGGGCTATGAGCCAGTATGGAAAGATTGGGATGGGGTTTACTCATGAGTTTGGGAACATGGATAAAACAGATTTGGTCATGAAGGCATATTGGAACACAGATTTAACTGATCGGCAGAGATCCTTGGTTATTTATCAAAAATCGGTGTATATCAGCTCAATCTGTCTAATCCGTGTTCCTACATGTTGTTTTAAATGTTAGTACAGGGGGACAAACAGCTTTAGTATATACACATTGATTGTTATAAAATTATGCAACTATTGCACAAAGAAATCACGGATTTGGTCATTAAAGCATATTATGAAGTGTATAATGAGCTGGGTTATGGCTTTTTAGAAAAGGTGTACCAAAACGCGATGTATTTAGAGCTTCAGAAAAAGAACTTTCAAGTTGAAGCTCAAAAGCAAATCAAAGTGTATTATAAAGGTCTAGTAGTAGGCACCTACTATGCAGATTTGATGGTGAACCAAAAAGTAATTCTAGAGTTAAAAGCCAGTGAGGTACTGGTTTATGAAAATGAACTGCAACTTCTGAATTATTTAAGAGCTACCAAGATGGAAGTAGGGCTGTTATTGAATTTTGGCAAAAAGGCAGAATTTCGTAGGTTAATTTTTACCAATGATCGGAAAAGTAAAATGCCTTAAAATGTTTTTTGATCATTTTGGAACACAGATTTAACGGATTAGACTGATCAACACCGATCTTTAATTATTTATCAAAAATCGGTGTACATTCGTTGGATCCGTTTTCCAATTGAGAAACGCCGAAAAACACGCTTTTTACCCCACCTAAAAAAATATTTTCCTGAACTAATTCACCCTCAATCTTTTGCCTATTTGTCACGTTTGAGCTCGCCAAATCGTCACCCAAAATATTTGAACAGCGCTTGAAATTTACCGATTTTTAAAAGACAATATTCGTAGAAAAAGGAGGTAAAATGAAAATCGTGATTAATATTCCGGATATCAAAATGAAGGTACGTCCCTGGTTTGATAAAATAGTACAGAGTTTGACTTATGACCCCGACGAAGTCCCGAAAAAAGCTGAAGAGCAAGCCTCGGTACAGGCAATGAAAGACACAAAAACAGAAGTGCCACAGCATATGTCTGACAACGAAATCGAAAATGTATTTATCCCTAAACGAAAAGGTGTTGCTCAACAAGCAACCAAGATTCAGGTACAGACCGAAGACTTGCATTTGATTTCCACCGCGTTGATTCGTTATAAAAAACATTTGACGCAGAATAAGCAATTAGAAAAAGCCCAACGAGTAGGAGAGCTTGACCAACTGTTTTATGAAGTAATCACCCAAAAATCATCGGAGGGGACTTCTAAAGTGAGGACTGGTCTTCATAAGGAACAAGTAGCCCAAGTAGGGTAAACGTTTGTAGAAAATACATAATGAGAGGCACACGTAGATGAGCGTGTGCCTTTTGTGCTTCAGGGTTAAAGTTTTGTTTTTTATAATAAATAATGGATCACTACCAACAAGCCTATAAACCTTCCTAAGTCTCATAAAACTAATCCACCTCATAAAACCTGAGACTAACAGAAGTATACAACTTGGCACCTCAATAAAAGCTTTTTTTCATAAGCAATTATCTATCAGTTTGTTACTGCATTATTTAGTCTCCCTAAACTCAGAGAGACGTTTCTTTGCTCTTTTTGTCGTTGATTTGCTCTAATGGTTTTTAAAAACTAAGGTCGTGGTTTCTCTAGGTTAAAGTATTCAATGAAACTTTGCTTGGTGTAAACCCTGGCGAAATAAAAGAATGAAGTCATCTCGTCTTTTAGGATGTTGTTGAAAATAGCTGCTTTTGTTCGGTAACAAAGCGATTTTCCCCCGACTCGTCGGGACTGTAAGCCCGACAAGTCGGGATTTAGGAATTTGAACATAGCAGACTATCGTAAAGGCTAGCTCAACATCCACTGGATGTTGCCACAATAAAAAATTGTAAAGTTAGCGGTCAAAATGAGCTGTTTGTAATTCATTATTAAAAGTCGATACGACTTCAATAAGTAAGTATCAATCTTCCAATAAGAATATAACTCTGAAAGTGATTCAAACCAAAAGTATTGAAGAAATGCAGTGTAGCTAGCTGTACAGGGTAATTTGCGGCCCCTTTCTAATTGGTGAGGCATGTGTGTGCCATTGGATAAAGCCTTCCGCGATTGTATTAATTAACCATAAAATGGTTTTACAAAATTTATTATCATTATGAAAAACAAGTTTAGTAAGTATCTCAATCAATTAGATGCAAAAAATTTCGAGAACCTTTCTGGAGAAGAACTAAAGTCTATTGCTGGTGGTGCTGGTAGCGGTGCGGCGGCTGGGGCTGGTTCCCAAACCAGTAATACTGGTAGCCAGTCTACTTTCTGCTGTGATGGCCTTTGCCATTGTCTATGTTTTCCAGACTTGCCAGGTCTTGGATAAATCTTAGGGAGCCTCATAAGGCTCCTTTTTCTTACTATCCTGTATCTTTTCCTCACCAACCTTTTACTCTGATAAAATATGACTACCCACACACTTGAATCTGCCATTGAGGAGGCCAATGTATTATCTGCTGAAGAAAAACAACAAATCGCAAAAATGGCGAAAGCACAAAACTATTATTGTTTTATGTATGCTTTCAACAAGTGGTGTTTTGAACAAGTAAACCAAAGAATAAATGAAGTAACGGCCATCAAAACATCTCCTGAAGCGGTTAAACTATTTCAACTTTCTACGCAGAATTTTTTGGTAAAATTTAGAGAGTTGATTTTTCCCGTCATAGCTTTTGAGTTCAATTTGCTTAAGCAAGCTGGAGAGCTAACCGTTGATGCTCTAAAAGAAGAAGAACCCAAACAAGAAAATCCCCAAAAAGAAGGGTTAAAAAAAGGAGAGGAGTTTGTTTATTTTTTACAATACATTTCTAACGACAGCGAATGGATTGCTTATTTTTTTATGAAGTATCCGGTATTGGTACACATCATAGAAAAAGCAACCACTTTTATGCTGGATTTTAACCAACAACTGGGGCAAAGGTTTGTGGAGGATCAAGAAACACTCCGACAAGATTTTAATCTTCGGAGTTTAGCCGTTACTTCGGTAGATTCTTTTGATGGAGATTTTCATAATGGGTGGCAAACTACCGCAAAAATTCAATTCAAAGAAGGACCTACATTGTTTTACAAGCCTCGCAACGCGCAAAATGAATTATTTTTTCAAGCTTTCAACGATTTTTGCACATCTCTAGGGGCTAGCTCTACCATTGGTCGCCTGTGTATAGTCTCGAGAGAAAACTATTGCTGGATGCAAGAGGTACTACCTGCTCCAGTACGTAATAAAGAAGAAGTAGCTCAATTTTTTTGGAATCAGGGAAGCAATCTGGCTACATTTTATTTCTTAGGAGGGAGCGACTTAATTGCTGATAACCTGATGGCCCGTCAAAGCCTACCTTATTACTTTGACTTAGAGGTATTGCTCAAGCCTACTATTACCGAGGGGTTGGAGCGGTATTTATACGAAGCCCAACACGAATCGATTAAGTTTATAGATAAATCAGTCTTAGGCGTAAACCTGTTGCCTCAATATGGTTTTGTTACCAAAGATTTTCAGGGGGTATCCAATGCGGGACTTTCGCTGTCCCAAAAAAGCCTTCCCCAACTCATGGTTTCTTTTGATGGCGATAGTTTTAAGCGGGATACGCAGCCCATAAGATTGAACGAAACCAATGTGCATCTGCCATTACTAGACGGAGTTCGTGTAGGAGTAGAAGCTTATGTAGACGAGGTAATAGCTGGTTTTAAGGCCAAATACCTATTTATGCAGCAGCATCAACATCAATTGATAGCATATATTCAAAAAGTTGCGACTCAAAAAGTGCGGGTGCTGTATCGTCCTTCTTATGTGTATGGTAAACTTTTTTCGGAATCTTTTCAACCAAAATATTTGTCTGACCCCCAGCAATGGCAGGCGCTTTTTAATTACCTACACGAAGCAGATGATGATTTGAGAGAGAATAAGGTAGTGATTGATGCGGGGGTAAAGCAAATGCAAGATTTAGATATTCCATTTTTTTATACTTATCACAATAGCCGCCATTTATACGCGCAAGATGGGTTGGTTGTAGAGAATTTTTTTACACAAACTGGACAGCAAGATACTATAGAAAAATTACAACAGGCTTCTAGTCAGGATTTAGCCCGTCAGGTACAGCTTATCGAGCTATCATTTGCAATCCATGAAAACTATCAGGACAAAAATATTCAAATAGTGCGCACTCCGCCTTTGTTTGAGCAGACATCACAACCGGCTGATTCAGGGCTTTTTTTGAAGGAAGCGTTGCATATTGAACAAAAGCTGGCTAACAAAGCACTTATAGATGAAAAACAAGTACCCTCTTATTGGGGAGTGGCCCAAACCCCTAATTCTACCTGGGCTATCAAGCCTCGCCATTGGGGCATTTTTGATGGATTAGATGGTATATCACTTTTTTATTTGAACCTGTATTTAGTCACGGGTAAAGCCTCATTTAAAACCACAGGTGAACGGTTCTTACAAATTGGGGTACAGCAATTTGAGCAATACACCTCTTTTTATCAAAATCTGGATTCCTTCAATAGAGTCTCTCTTTTCAATTACCCCGTAAGTACTTTTTACTTGGCGGAGATGTTTATGGCATCGGGCATATCACTCGATTTTTTGACCAATCAGACAATTGAAACTTTACTGGATTGGATAGAATACAATTATCAGTTTGACAAAGACTTTGACTTGCTTAGCGGAGGGGCAGGTACTTTGTTGTATTTGTATAAGCTATACCAACGTACTCAAAATCAACGAATTATTAGACTAGCCACCAAGATCGGCGATTATTTGTTAAAGCACGCTCAACCTTTGGGGCAAGGGCATTATTGGCAATCAATTTATGGAAAGGCGTTTACTGGTTGGTCGCACGGGAGCGCAGGAATGGCTTATGCCTTCTTTGTGTTACATGAGCTTACAAAAGAAACACGTTTTCGAGTAGCAGCTCAAAAATCCTTGGCCTTTGAGCGCCAAATGTATGATCCAGAAAAGCAGTATTGGTATTACTTTTTGTGGCACGAGTCCCAGACAATTGAGAAAATGGAGAATCATTATTGGGCTTATGGTTCAGGAGGGGTGTTGCTTAGCCGTATCCTTATCAAGCGTTTTTTTCAAGATGAACAGATCAATCAGGAAATTGAGGTAGCCAAGCGTAACATCATCAATAAGGGGCCTCGTGTCAATCACAATTATTCTTCGGGCTTGTTTGGAAACCTGGATACGTTGAACCTGCTTGCTCAGGAAGATGAATCATTGAAACAATCTTTATTATCCTCAGTAGCGCAACTATTGCATCAAAAAAATACCCCTGAAATTTGGGTTTGCGCCCCAGTAGGCGCAAAAAATAATGTCATGGAGTTAGATGGGTTCTTTTCTGGCATTTGTGGCATTGGTAATACGCTTTTGAACTTGGCATTTGCTGATCAGACGACTCCTTTGTTTTAGGAAATAATACCCCATCGTAACATTTTAAAGCACAAGCAATTTCTGTTTGTGCTTTTTTTATGCAAAAGACGATAGGGTTTCATAAAGAAAGAATATTTGGGTTACTCCAGTGAATAGATTGTATGGAGTATTAAAGAATAGGTGTTTTAGAAGACTTGAGAGACACCAGGAATTGATCTTTCGTGTTGACTATACACCCACTTCAAAATCAGACAAGCAACTAATTTTCAAACATACCAAGAAACAACTACTACTTTTTAAAACTTTGTTTGTCTTGAACGTACATAATATAGGACAATTAGTCGCGCTAGAACACTTATAACTATGAACAAAATTATTTCGGAACGCAGCATCGAGCTTGATTTGCTTTTGCAAGACGAAAACCTGCCCAGGGCTATTAACCGTTTGCTCGATTTTGTACAAGATTTTAGTACCAATCCCCAATTTGTGACCAATGCGTTGCAAATCAGCGCCGATCAACGTCAATTGGCGCGATCTATAGAGGAACAATCTCTGGTAAATTATCAGGAGATTGACCAAAAAAACCAACAAATTGCCCAACGCATTGCTGATCTCAAACAAAAAATAATAGAAGTATACCAGCTGGCCATTCAGGTACACGCTCAAAATACCCGCGAACACGAGACTACTAATGTACCTACGGCTGATGCGGCTTTCATTCCTGCCAAAGGTGCAGAATCATTTCCTCCTATTATGGAGTGTTATGGGCTTACCAAAATGTACCGAAAATCAGGGTTTACCCTAGCCAATATTGATTTACAACTACGTTTGGGTGAGATTACTGGAGTAGTAGGAGAAAACGGAAACGGAAAAACGACTTTGTTCAAAGTGATTACGGGCAACTTACAACACGATTCGGGTAAGATTGGTTTTCCGTTGCTGCAAAGAGCCAAACACGCCAATGGGGTAAACTGGATTGAAGTAAAATCGGAAATTGCTTATGTAGAACAAGAGCTTCCTTCGTGGTATGGTACGCTCAAACAAAACATTCAGTTAGAATTGACCCAACATGGAATTACTGGATCACAAAATGAGCGAGATGCAGCATACATTTTAGAAAGACTAGGCCTGACCGAACATGCCCAGAAAAAATGGTCGGAGTTATCGGGTGGTTATAAGTTGAGATTTGCCCTGGCCAAGGCCTTGGTATGGAAGCCAAAGTTGCTGGTGATTGACGAGCCTTTGGCCAATCTGGATGTTCGTTCTCAACGCATTGTATTAAACGATATGAAAGATTTGGCCAAAAGCGCCAAACACCCCATCAGTATCATCATTAGTTCTCAGCACTTACACGAGATAGAAAGTATTGCCGATAATTTGGTGTTTTTGCAGCAAGGTCAAATGAAATTTAGCGGCGAAAAAGAAGACATTGGAAGCGATCGCCAACACAACTTCTTTGAGCTTTCGTGTAAACTGGACAAACAAGCCTTGGATGGTTTATTAACTGGATTACCCGTGACCGAAATTGAGCACAATGGACTGTCTTATGTAATTACGGGTACTAAAGAGCTCGAAGGACAAAAAATCCTACAGGCTTTACTTCATCAAAACGTAGAAATTGAGTATTTTAGAAATATTAGCAACTCAGCAAAACGACTATTCCTATGAGCACCGATATCATTAAACCTGAATTCCTAAAAAAAATAGACAATTATCTCCTGACCAATTCCCCGGTTTTGTGGCAATCCCGCATCATTTGGGTGGCGTTTTATTCGCTTACCTTGTTTGGAATATTTTTTATGTTTGGTGATGCCTTCGATTTTGAGCCCTACTATAGTTACGAATACAACTACAAGTATTACCACGGCGAGAAAAACGATCAAATGATTTTCTTCTTCATTCCAATGTTTTTGAGCGTGTTAATGCTTTGCTATTGGCTGTATACCCAGTTTCAGCAAAGAATAGACTACAGTAAACTGAGTCTTATGGGTTTTTTCGGCACCGTTTTGCTCAATTTCATTTGTGTAGGACTCATCTTTTTGCCAACATTTGGACTTACTATAAGCACTATAGATGTAGGGCGAGTGATGGAAAGCTCCATGGAAGGTTTTCAAAGAGTACTTACTTTTGCGGTGGCCGCATCTATTTTACCATTTATGATTCGCCAGTTTTCGCTGATTGAGATGGTACTCACCGTATTTTTTGGATTTATCTACTGCCTGGGAGTGATGTTAGTATTGGTGGGACTTTTAGAAATTAGAAAAGAATCATTAACGGTCAGCTTTTTGGTATTCAATTACTTGGTGTTTTTAGGGTATGTACTGGTTAAGTTTGGCAACCGTACCTACACCCAGCAAACCAAACGCCTGGCTTTGCTTTGTGTGTTGGCACTTCCGCTGATTATTCCGGCTTTTGTATCTTATTTAGGTTTTCATGGCTGGCGTTCTTTTGAATACTCTTATGAATATACTTTTGGATTTAAAGGGCGAGAATTTAGTAGTTTATGGATTGTGAGTAGCGTTGTAGTTGTATTGGCGATTTATGGTTGGCTGGCGCGCTTTATATACCGAGCGACGCTTTTTCCCATCAGAAGAAAATAACAGGAGATGATGAATTTTGATCTGATCAAGCCCGAATTTTTAAAACGAGCCGACCAATATTTGCTCACGCATTATCCTATGATTTGGCAAACCCGTATCATATGGGTAGCTTTTTATTCATTGAGCTTATTTACGTTGGCTTATCTCTTTGGGGATTATTTTGATCATGAGCCAGGGGAGATTCTTTATCCAGATCTGGATGTAGGGTACAACCATTATTTGGTAGACCGGCAAGACCGTTTAGCTTTTGGACAAATTCCACTTTTCTTAAGTGCTCTAGCGGTTTTTTACTGGCTGTACATTCAGTATCAGCATAAAATTGATTATAGCAAGCTCAACGTAGCGGGTTTTTTAGGGGTGATTGCACTCAATTTTGCTTGTATAGTATTGATTTTGTTACCAGCAGTAGGGCTGGCTTTTAGTGCATTTGATATCACCCGTTTATTAAACGAAGTTTTAAGGGATGTACAAATTACGCTTACTTTGGGGCTATCAGCAGCAGTTTTACCTTTCATTATTCGTGAGTTTTCTTTGATAGAGATCGTACTGGTTGTTTTTGCTGGATTTGTATATTGTTTTTTGATCGCGATCGGACTAAGGCTACTACTAGGTATAAATTTTAACTCAGGAGTCACAGGTGCCTTATTTCTGAACTTTTGGGTATTTGTAGCAATCATTAGTGTACGTTTTTACCAAAAAACCTATACCCAACAAACCAAGCGACTTGCGCTGCTGTGCTTGCTTTCGTTTACATTGGCGTTTCCTTATGCGCTTTATTTGTTAGATGTGTATCCTAATGTAAATAGAGCTTATAGAGAAATAGCCCATCGTCATCATATTTTTACGCTTAAATGGCTGGCAGCCAATATATTCGTAGTACTGAGTATGTATGGTATGTTTGTCTATTTTATGTATCGTTCGTTATTGTTTCCCATTAAAAGAAAATAATTAGGCCATGAATTTTGATAAGATTAAACCTGAATTTCTCAAAAAATTAGACCAACGCTTACTGTTGCATTACCCCGCATTATGGCATTCCAAAATTATTTGGGTAGTTTCCTATGCGGTAGTTGCTTTTACGGGCATTTACCTATTTGGAGACTTTGTAGATGCTGAGCCAGAGTTACATCAATATCGGGAGAATGATGATTTTGGATGGTTTTTTAGCCTGGGCATTTTCTTAACCAGTTTGATGGTCATTTATTGGTTGTACTTACAGTTTCAGCAAAAGATCGATTATAGTAAGCTTTCGTTTGGAAAGTTTTTGGGCATATTGTTCTTGAACTACGCCAATATCATTTTGTTGTTTATTCCACTAATCGCTATGATTTACGGAGGTGTACTGGATATGGAGCGCGATCAGGAATATGCCTGGACCTCCTGGTATTCGGTATTGTACGGTGCCATGCCATTAAGCGCATTGCCCTTTGTGATCCGTCAATTTAAGCTCATTGAGATGGTGCTCACCGCATTCTTTGGATTTATTTACTGTCTGATAGTAGCCCTGGTAGTATTCTTATTCAATGACTCTTTCAATGGAGGTATTATGGAGCAATTACCTTTTGTATACATCTTAAACTTTGTAGCCATTGGGGCTTACGTAGTTTTCAAGTTTAGTGCTCAGAATTATACCCAACAAACCAAGCGACTAGGGTTTTTGCTGTTGCTTACCTTTCCTATTGTGGTGCCATTGTCCTTCCTTTATATGGGGAACTTGACTGATTGGCGATATTATAAGTATGACCTCGAAACTCATCATTATCTGGTTTGGGTATTGGGTTATGGTTTTGTGGCATTGATGTTAACCGGTTATGCAGTGTTTACCCGATTTATGTATCGCCGAATGGTGTTTCCTGGGAAAAAATAAAAGATAGTTTACTCAATAAATTGATAAAAAATCCCTGTAATTGACGAGTGAATTACAGGGATTTGTTTTTCGAAGTGGTTATAGTTTTTACTTTTTTACAATTATTTTTTGAATGTTTTCTTTGCCAACCTCAATCAAAAGAAGGTAACTACCAGTGGGCAATTGCTTAACATCTATCAGTGCTTGGGTACCTTTTATCCTTGATTTTCCCTTGTGTACCAATCTTCCGTGGAGGGTATACACCTGATATATCAAACTTTGATGATTGGGGTTCAGATGTGTTACCTGCAAAATATTTGTGGTGGGATTGGGAAAAACGCTGATACTGCTTTCATTTAAATCATCAGTAAGGCTTGTAACCTGAGAAATGATAAAATCTTCACTTGTGGCGTAAGAAGTTCCATCTGCTATGTCAATGGTGATCTTGCCAGTAGATGTACCCTCGGCTATTTTTACGGTAAGCGATGCGTTAGATGCATTCAAAACTTCAGCAGTGGTGCCGTTAAATTTTACCAGGTTTGATGATTTAACAGCGCTAAAGTTTTCCCCGGTAATGATTACTTCAGTGCCTGCAAAACCACTTTTAGGGCTAAAATCAGTAATCTTAGGAGTTGGAATGGCTGGAAATGATCCCTTGTTATAAACATGTAGCTCCCGCCCAAACTGATTATTGTTGGCTACCAACATGATCTTATTGTCAATAGCCCAATCTCCAAAGAAATGAGGGAAACTACTTTCAGGCCCAGTATTGATATCTTGAATCATGCGAGTACCTGTTTCTGTTCCGTTGGTTTCCCATAGTTCAAACCCAATTGAATCACCCTGATTTGACATAAATAATATGCGATCGTTGAATGCAAAGAAGCCTCCAAATGAAAGTGGCGTATTACCAGAAGTCAATTGTTGAGTTCCTGCCTCAGTACCATCAGTTTTATACAAGCTACGGCGGCTAGTGAAAAAAAGCTGATTATTAAATACATTTAGATAATCTGGGCTACTGAAGATACTGGCGGTGAGTTCGGTGGTGCCGCTGGAGGTACCATCTGTTTTCCACAGCCCCTTCTGTCCGTTGCTATTGGTGGCAACAAAATACAAGTAACCGTTTAATATTGCTGGTCGTTCAAAGCTTTTAGTCCCATCTGCACTACCAGGATTAACATCCTTCACAATTCGGGTACCAGTAGTTGTCCCGTCGGTTGTCCAAAGCTCCGAGCCTTCTGTGGCACTCGTGGCAAAAAAGAATAATTGACCGTTAAATAAGGTAAATCCAGATGGTATAGCACTTCCCGCCGATCCAGGGTTGATATCTTTTAATAGGGTAGTACCTGCTTCGGTACCATCACTTATCCAAAGTTCATGGCCGTGAGTGCCATCATTTGCCACAAAAACCAATTGCCCCTTAAAACTTGCCAAAGACTTAAAAGGAGGTAAGCCATCTAAAGTGCCTGGTTGTGTATCTTTTACAAGTCTGGTTCCAGCCGAAGTACCATCACTTGTCCAAAGCTCATTGCCATGAGTGTCGTCAAATGCTCTAAAAAACATGCGATTACCTACTACTACAATGCTACCAGAGATATAAACAGTGGTGATAAACCTGGTATTGGCTTGTGTACCGTCAGTTTCCCATAACCCTGTTTGGTTCGAAGGGCCATTTGCATAAAAATAAAGCTTATTCTTAAAGACTGTAAAGTATTGGGGGGCACTGCTACTACTACCTGGATTGATGTCTTTGAATAATTGGGTTCCGACATCGGTTCCATCAGTTACCCATAGCTCTTGTCCCTTCAAATCATCGTTTGCGGCAAAATATATTTTATTATTATATTTAATTAGTCGGTGCGAAGTTTTCGAAAAACTACCAATAGGTCGAGAGGTAATATCTTTGAGGAGTTTAGTACCTGTCTGGGTGCCATTGCTTAGCCAAACTTCTGATCCGTGTGTACCATCATTTGCCTGAAAAAATAATTGATTGTTGAACACTTTGACATTTTGAATGGCTGATTCTTGCTGGCCAGGGCGAATATCTTTGAGTAGTTGAGTCCCTGCTTCGGTACCATCACTTACCCATAATTCTTTTCCATTACTGCCATCGTCTGCCACAAATACAAGGCGACCTCCAACATTCCACATAAAGTCATACGAAAAAACTACATTTCCTAAACTTCCAGTAGAACTACCGTTGATGTTTTTCAGCAGTTTTGTGCCAGCCTCAGTTCCATCAGTAATCCACAGTTCTGTGCCATTGGTGACATCCGATGCTACAAAAAATAATTGACTGTTGATTAGTACAAAATTATTAGGAGCACTCCCTTCTGTACCATTATTGAGATCTTTGAGTATTTGTGTACCAGCTTCGGTGCCATCGGTTACCCATAGTTCACTGCCGTGGTTGTTATCGGTTGCTCTGAAATATATTTTACCCTGAAAGACAGTAAATCCATCAGGCGAACCATTATTGATGCCAGTGTAGATATCTTTCAGTATTTTGGTACCAGCTTCGGTGCCATCACTTATCCAGGCCTCAATTCCTTGAGTATCGCTTTGGGCCTGAAAAATAAAATGATCCCCAAACAAAGTGAAAAAACGAGGGTTGCTTCCTTGAGTTCCGCTTAGATTAATATCCTTAAGCATTGTAGTACCAGCCTCGGTACCATCGGTCATCCACACTTCTGTACCAGTGCCATTGCTGGCTTCAAAGTATAGCTTGCCTTTAAACTCAAAAAAGCCATTGTGACCCAATGATATAATGCCTGAACCACTCGGGTCAATATTTTTCAACAATTTTGTCCCTGCTTTGGTACCATCGGTCATCCACACTTCCCGCCCGTGGGTACCATCATCAGCTGAAAAAAAGACTTGGTTTTTGTATACCTGAAAATAGCCAGGGTAACTAGATACATTTCCAGGATTGATGTCTTTTACCAATTGGGTACCTGCCTCAGTACCATCACTTATCCACAATTCTGTATTAGAAGTTTCAAAATTATTCGCAAAATAGAGTTGATCATTAACCACTATATAGTTATTACTAATCGTCACCCCATCTTTTACCTTTTGAGTACCATCACTTGTGCCATCTGTTACCCATAATTGATTATTGGAAGTAAAAAGTAAGCGATTGTTCACTTTAATTAACTCGCTCGTGGACCTTAAATACAATTCGCTTACCCGCCGAGTGCCATTACTTGTTCTATCTGTTTCCCACAGGCGAGAATTCGCGATAAAGTAGATTTTATTATTCATTTCAATAAAACTACTGGGATTACTATTCTCTGTTCCAGTGTAGATATCCCGCAACAGCGTAACCTGAGAGAACGAAGAAATACTTGTGAGATAAGAAAGTATGATAGCTATCAAAAAAGGAGAAGAAATTTGTTGTATTGCCTTCTTCATATGATAAAATTTGGTTTGTATTTTTTTGAATAATTTCCCTTCAATGCTGAGTTGGTAAGATGATCTTGGGTTTAAAAATCCAACAGTTTTTAAATGCTATAAAAACTAATCGGGTTGCTTTGCTAGTTGTAAGAAATGGGCACAAAGAAAGCTAAAAGTGAAGGAAACGAGGTCTCAGATCATGTGATGAGACTTCTTTTAGTCGCTTAATGATGGTTTTAAGAGCTTGGTGCTAATGAATATTATATTCTTTATAGGAGTTGCGTGCTCATCAAGTGACTATTGTTAGTGAGTCTTTGACAAAATGGGCTGAAATCCTCTATAGATCTCTTGCTTAACTTGGTAAAAAGAAAGGTTGAAAATGCGTTTAGAAACATCATTTTCAACCTTTCTCTTTTACAATAGATTGCTTGCTATCGTTTAGTCTTCTCTATATACCTTAAGTAAATCCATATCTATTTCCTCGTCGTCATCTTCCAAGTGGAACTCATCATATTCCTCAATCATCTGATAGCTGCTTTTGGTATACTTACCAGAGTCAAACGACAACAACATAGAAGGCAATAAGAGCAAATTGGCAAACATGGCCGTGATGAGCGTGATAGAAGTAAGACCTCCCAGCCATACTGTACCCTGAAACTCCGAAGATACAAATACAATAAAGCCAAAAAACAATATAATGGAGGTGTAAATCATCCCGGTACCTGTTTCTTTCAAGCTCACCTTAATAGCATCAGGCACAAAAAACTTGTTGGCAAACAATTCTTGGCGATAACGGGCCAAATAGTGAATAGAGTCGTCTACCGCAATACCAAAGGCAATACTAAAGATAAGTGCGGTACTGGGTTTAAGTGGCACACCAAAAAAGCCCATCAATCCAGCAGTAACTGCCAAGGGGATAATATTGGTAAGAATAGAAACCAAGATCATACGGAACGAACCAAACAAAACAGCCATCAGTATCGAGATCAGGACAATGGCCAGTAACAAGCTGTTTTTGAGGTTGTTTACTAAATAAGTATTTCCTTTGATAAACAGCAATGTAGTTCCGGTGATCTCTACTTTGAGGTCTCTAGGGTTAAAAAATTCTTTAGTAATTTTTTCCGCCATTCTTTCGCCACGCGTGACCAATTCGTCGTCATCCATTGTAGAAAAGTCGCGGATTTTGGCTGTGTAAAAGTTCTTGACTACCCGAGGACGTACGACTTGATTGATTAACGAATCCATTTTAATAGAGCCTACATCGGCTACTTTGAGCGAAATACGCATCGTTTGTCCTGTGGTGTCTACAAAGGCACTCAATAGCTTAGCAGTAGCACTGGTATCCTGGCTATTGGTTTTGAGGTATTGTAAAATAAACCCTTGGTCGTTGCGGGTAGGGAGCGAGTAATAACTGGAGTCGTTTAAGTAATATGCTTGTCGAGTGGCTTTCACAAAATTGATGATAGATACTGGGGGAGAAAGTAAACCAATGTTGCGTAGCTCAGTTTCAAAAGCATCTACTTGCTGTAGGTTACGCAAATTCATCACCCCTTTTTTGCGGCGAGTGTCAATCACGATCTCTAGAGGCATTACCCCACTAAAGTTTTGTTCAAAAAAGGCCAAATCCCGTTTAATCCTACTTTCAGCGGGGATATCGTCTACCATAAAGGCCACTACCTTCATCTTTGAGATACCAATACTACTAGCTACCAGTACCATTACCAACACTGCATATACAAGCTTTTTGTGATTAAATACAATGTTTTCGAAGTTGGTCAAGACCGCATTCAAGGGGCGACGATCCAAGTGAGTAAGTTCGCGAGGTTTGGGTGCGGGCAAATAAGAGAAAAAGATAGGCAACAAAATCAAACTCACCACAAACGTACTCATAATGTTGATACTGGCCACGGTACCAAACTCCCGCAAAATGTTGATTTCCATAAAACTGAACACAAAGAAACCAATGGCGGTGGTGGTATTGGTCATCAGGGTAACTACCCCAATTTTGCGAATAATCGTGCTAAGCGCCTTTATCTTATTTCCGTGGCGGCGAACCTCCTGGTGGTATTTATTGAGCAAGTACACTGCATTAGGAATCCCAATCACCACCAAAATAGGAGGGAGGAGACCCGTTAAAATGGTAATTTCGTACCCAAATAATCCGAGCATACCCATGGTCCAAATCACGACCACTCCAATGATAAGTAAGGGGAAAATAACTGCCTTGAGTGATTTAAAGAAAATTAAGAGTACAAAAGCCGTGGCCAATAAAGAAAACACCAACAGCCGAGTCAATTCCTTCCCTACCTTGGTCATCATGGTATTCCGGACTACAGGTACTCCAGCATAATGCAGCTGAATGTTGGTTTGATCAATAAACCGGTCAGTGAGTTTGTAAATCTTGCTAATAAGTACGTCACGCTCAGGGGAGTTGAGAATGACTTTTTCCATAGAAACCAAAATCATGGTCGCACCGTTGTCGGCATTGACCAATTGATTCTCATAAAATCTCAAAGTTTTGGCAAAGTTGAGCAGGCTATCCAGTTCTTGTTGGCTTTTGGGGTTTTCGCCAAATACTGGGCGGTTTACAAACTTTCGGTTGGAAGTATCTTTGGCCAGATACTGCATTCGAGGAAGTGATAGTACCTGCGTGACGCCATGAATTTTTTTAATGTCATCCGCCAGTTTTTTCAACTCGTTGAAGTTCTTCAACTGATATACTTTGGCATCTTTAAGCCCGATGGCTACAATATTGCCATCTTCGCCATATTTGGCCTTAAAGTTTTTCAGGTATTGATAATCAATATCGGAGGGAGGAACCAATTGCGCCAATTCGTAGCTCTTTTGTACTTTACGTGCGTGATAACCCATAAAAACCGTCACGAGAGCAATGATGATCAAAAATATTGGACGTCGCTTGAGTATGGTATGGGCAATTTTAGTCCACATATGCAAAAATTTTGGTGTGATATAAGAAAACTGACGTTAACAGTATAAGTTGACAAACTTAAGGATTCACCTTTGAAATATCCAACATTCAGGTGTTAGCTAAATCATAAACTGACGTAATAATTGAAAGTTTCCAAAAAAAATTAGAAAAATTATAAATTGTGATTTGAAGTTAGAGCTTGTACCGATGCATCGGCATTGTTAATTTAAATTTTCGTTCACAGTGTATTTTTCGAAGAATTTTGGGATTAGATGCGTCAA
>DMXI01000171.1 GCA_003483885.1 Microscillaceae bacterium | reverse complement strand
TTTTTTCGTCAATAGCTTTGGCCCCGATACATCGGGATTTCCAACTATTCACTCAAAAACGTGCTTCATTATCACGAATCACTCATCATTTTTAACTCTGAAGACAAAATTTAAACATACTCTTAAGTCTAATATTGGATTGATCATAAATGTAGCAGCTATCACAAGGTATAAGTTCTACTAAACTACCTAAAGCTTTCAAGTCTCCTTCGGAAGATTTGAAAGCTCTACCTACGATCCCCTCTGGTTTAAGTTCCTTAACTTAAATCCAAAGATATAGGCAAGTTTTTAACTTGCTTCATTTTGAAAAAATGACCTTTATGAGTCTCAGTTTTAATTTATTCTATGTCAAAAGGTTGCAAAATATATAGAAGTTTCTGCGTTCGATATTGATGCTATTCCAGAAATACCAGTTCCAAAAGCCCTGCTTCCCCACCATTACTTGCTGCACTATTACATAGACAATCTTTTACTTGATAAGTTAGTGAAACAATTGTCTGAATTTTATAGGGGAGAGCTGTGTCTTGGATTTAAAAAGTTTGCTGAACGATTGAGAGTGCTCAAAGCCCAATTCGTAGGCAATTTCACTTACTGTAAGATTTGTGGTAGATAATTTTTCTTTGGCTTTTTCGATGAGTTTTTCATGAATGTGTTGCTGAGTGTTTTGCCCGGTGAGTACCCTAAGTAAACTGCCTAAATAACTTTGTGAAACATTTAATGCTTGTGAAACATATTGAACAGATGGTAAGCCTTTGAGTACTAAGTCATCACTGTTAAAGTAATCTATTAATAACACTTCCAAACGTTCTAAAATCTGATGATTGGTTTTTTCTCTGGTGATGAATTGACGGTTGTAAAATCGTTCTGAATAGCTCAGTAAGTTTTCAATATGTGTACTAATAATTTGTTTGCTAAAGCTATCTAGGTTTGTTTGATACTCTTGTTGAACGTTTTGAACGATGTGGTTTATCGTGGATTCTTCTTTAGGGGAAAGAAACAGGGCCTCGTTTACAGAATAATCAAAAAAATCGTGTTGCTTGATTGTTTTGGCCAATGTAGTGTCCCAAATAAAATCAGGATGTATCAGCAACAACCATCCTGAATTCATGGGCGTATAATTTTGATTGACTTCTACCCGAAACACTTGATTGGGAGCCATAAAAAACAACGAGCCTCCATCAAAATCACATGATTGATGTCCATAACTAAACTTAGCATAGGGTGATTTTTTCAAAGAAATAGCATAGAAGTCAAGTACCCAACTTATGGAATTATTTTCGCTACTATTCTTAATCGAAGCATAGTCAATCACACTAATGAGCGGATGCTCGGGCAATGGTAAATTTCTAAATTTATGAAATTCACTGATTGTTTTTATTCTTTTAGGCTGACTAGATTTCATTTATGTCAATGTCTATTAATAACTAATTTTCAACGGTCATCTTAATGATGATACTCCAAATAATCAATCGATCTCCTTAGAACCAAATTGCCTTTTAATATAAGTTTGCCAAGTACTGTTAAATGAAAGTGTCAATTGAGATTTAGGGGCAAATACGTTGAAAGAATGGTAAGCTCTTGGATATAAATGTAATTCAACCGGAATATTATCCTGTTGAAGCCCCAAAGCATAGTTTAAGCTTTCATCACGAAACAAATCGAGTTCTCCGACCGCAATAAAAGTCTCGGGTAGGTTTTTGAAATTTGTTTCTCTGGCAGGAGCAGAATAAACTGATACCTCATTACTGCCAGATTTTTCTCCTAATATGTTTTTCCAGGCAAAAATATTAGTTTTTCTATCCCATATGCCTATATCTTCGATCATTTTCGAAGATGGTGTTTCATTACGATCATCAAGCATTGGACAGATTAAAGCTTGAAACTTTGGTGCTTTTGCACCGTGATCCCTTATTAGAAGGGTTGTTGCCGCCGCTATGCAACCACCACCACTTCCTCCAGCAATAGCCATACGTTCTGAGTCAATTTGAAGATCTTCTGCCGACTTAACTAACCATTTCCAGGCCGCAAATCCGTCCTTAGCGCCTGTCGGAGATGGGTATTCGGGTGCCAAACGGTAGTCAACTGATGCGATAGCACAACCCGTCTTAGCAATGAGCATTTTATTCAATGGATCGTCCTGAGCAGCGAATCCAAGTATTTGCCCACCCGCATGAAACCAAACCAATAGCGGTACTGGGCCGATAGCTGACTTTGGACGAAGCATTCGAATAGGCACTTCATAACCGTCATAACTTTTGGCCCGATATTCTTGTACGGAAATGCGAGGGTCATCCGGGGTGTTTTGGGCGATTGATTCCGCGATCTGCCGCACAGACTCCCTGGCTTTTGGAATATTTGTAACATCGAGCAAGCCATCAGAGCCTATTGGCAAGTTAGCTAAAGCTTCCGCAAGTTCAGGATCTATTCTGTCAAGCAGCGTTGTCATGATTGTCTTTTTTAGATTTAAGATTAATTGCAATCGTTTGACCTTTAATAATTCAGCACCCAAGATGCGTTCGTTACTCACGCTCCCCCCGATGCATCGGCTCACAGTCCCGATTTTTATCGGGGGACTTTGGAGCTGTTCTTCCGATGCGGTAAGAGTTCACGTAATTCGGTATTTACAACTTGAACTTCGTTCTGCGGTTATTAGTTGATTGAAATAATATCTGATGCTTGGATTTTGTCACTCCGAACTTGTTGAGGAGTCTGCTTGAAAGACAACTACCAGATGCCTCGGTGCTCGGCATGACAAGCTACTGATAACCAGGTACATGAAGTTGTCATCCTGAGAAGTAATTTTTTGTTCCAAAACACATCA
>DMXI01000349.1 GCA_003483885.1 Microscillaceae bacterium | reverse complement strand
GATCCCCTATGTTTAAACCACCAAACAAGGTAAAACCAGCGTCTTTCCGAAGTATTCCACCCAAATAATAACTTCCCTGATAAGTAGCCTTAAGAGCTGTTTCCCATTGGTTACTAAATCGTTTATTATAATGATACATTAAAGTAGGTGTAAACTGCCACTCTAAATTAGGTTCAAAGGCATAGCTAATAGAACCTATCAGGTAATCCCAGGGGCTATAAGACAATCGAGACTTATCCGTAGGTTGAGCAAAGGGTTGCGGATTGGCAAAATTAGGGAGTGAAAGCCCTATATTCAGCTTGCCATTCTGGTAGCCAAAGCCAACTCCGCCATCAAAATTTAGATTACTTGAATTCTGTTGAGCTACCAAAGGGTCGTCTGGATCATCTAATTTGCTGGCATTAAACCCATTGAACAATACTCCAAGTGACATTCCAAAATTTAGATAAGATTCTAACCCCAGTTCAATACGATAACTGGCTGTAAACTGACTGGATAAATTGAAAATGGGTCCTTCATTTATATTGATTATTCTTCCACCAAAGCTTACTCGAGATGCGAGAGCTTTTTCATAAGTAAGCGTCGTAATTGTGGGAGAACCTTCCACTCCTATCCATTGTTTTTTTATTCCCAGAAAAACTTGCTGGACATTATCTTTTCCTAGCCACGCTGGGTTATATATGTATGAGTTAAAATAATATTGATTCTGTATAGGTGCGATCTGTGCCTTGCTTTTTTCTATTATCAGACATGTATTAATCAAGGCTAACAAGAATATAATTGTGGATTTCTTCATGGCAATAGGTTTTATCTGATTAAAGTTACATACCCGGTTTTCTTTACTTTTGCTCCTCGCACATTCACTACAATATTGTAGTAATAAACTCCGGATGGAAGTGGTTTTCCGTTAAAGGTGCCATTCCAGGGGGTAGTATAATTGGAAGTTTTAAAAACAACTTGCCCTGCTTTAGAAAATACCATTACCTCATAGTCATTTACTTGATCAATTCCTTGAATTTGCCAGACATCATTGCGGGAATCATTATTTGGTGTAATTATATTTGATGGATTGATTTCTAGATTGTTGACATTTATTTCTTCTATCACTCTAAAATCCTGACTACTGGTTGCCGTTTGTCCTCCTACAACTACTGTAATTCGCCCAGTAGTAGCACCCATGGGCACACTTACTTTCAGCTCAGTAGTAGTCGCTTCGTTTATTGTTGCATTTGTTCCATTAAAAGCTACGGTATTGTTGCTGACAACATCACTGTAATTACTTCCAGTAATTACCACTTCGGTGTTTACTGTTCCAGAATTAGGGGTGAAACTTATAATGGAAGGGCCAGGATTATTGATTGCTCCTGTCACTCTAAAATCCTGAGCACTGGTCGCGGTTTGACCTCCTACCATTACCGTAATTCGTCCAGTAGTAGCACCTGTGGGCACTGTTACTTTTAACTCAGTAGTAGTCGCTTCGTTTATTGTTGCATTTGTTCCATTAAAAGCTACGGTATTATTGCCGACAACATCACTAAAATTACTTCCAGTAATCACCACTTTGGTATTGATCCTCCCAGAAACAGGAGTAAAACTTGTAATAGTAGGAGCAACGCTACTTGAACTACAAGGTTGTAAGCAGCTTACTTTACCCTTGGTAGCAAGAATGACAGATTGAGAAGTTGTACTCCAGGAAGTAGAACTGGAAAACACTGTAGGATTCATAATATACTTTCTATCAGAAGCATGACTCGCTCCCCAATTATGCCCTAATTCGTGCGCATTCAATATGATAGTAGTTCCTCCATTTTTGTCGTAAGGAGTCAAGTTATATTTATAACTACCACAAACTACTTCTACAAACCCATATCCAGAAGAGGTTCCTCCTGCCCACAAAGTAGCTACAGCAAAATCCTTGGTAAAATTTGTTTGACCCCAACTTCTAAAATTTCTCAATCGCGTATCATTGTCATTAGAAGTATTTGTCCAGGATTCGCTACCATCGGTGGATACATATACCTCACTAATGGTATATTGAATCTCTAGTGATTGGTATAACCCATTCACTCCATTAATGTAATCTTGCAAACGGGCTTGTAAAACACTCATATCTCTATTTTCCAGTTCAAAAGAGGCTAAATCTACCCCGAGTGCTATTGGAGCCTGTTCACAAGCTTGGGTTCTATGATTTTGCGTTCCAATTTTTGGTGCCTTAACTTTATTTTCGCCCTTAACCCCACACTTAAATTTATGACTAATGTTATGGGCTTCATACAATTGAACCAGGTTATTTGTTCGGGCATTTGATATCTGATCTACTGTTTCAAAAAAAGTAGGTTCACCCGTTGAGGAGATAATCATGCCAAAAATCCGGTTACGATAAACACTCATTCTTACGACTGAACCTGGATTTCCTGCAATATGTCCTTGATAAGTATGACTTTCCTTTACAACTTGTTGGATTCCCTGACGTGTTCTTATGACAAAGTTTTTCGTTCGAACATCGTTAGATTGAATAGTCACTTGCCATTGATAATCAGCATCAAAAAAAAGTTTAAAGGAAACTGCTGCTCCTTTGGATTTTTGTTGGACATAATCATATACTTGATTGGCTTCAAATTGATAAAGCTGATATTTAGTCAGCTTTTCGTTGCTGGATATTCGGCCAGTATTTAGTTTTTGAGCTTTAAAGACTTTGACTTCTTGTGCTATGGCATGTAAGTTCAACATAACCATCACAGTAATTGAGAGAACTATGCGGTTCATTATTTACTGGTTTAAATTTACAGATATAAATTAGCTTTATTTTCAGTAGCAAGCGGCATTATTAGTAAAACTGATATATTAACTTTAAGTAGTAATCATATTCAGGCATCTTGTTTTTAATGATATTCATTTAATATTCTAGTTTGCTCCTTATCCATTTTGGATTTAATATTTTAATAACTTGCAAGTTATTAATTAATAGATATTTATCTAAAAAAATCGTTCAATGACTCTTTTTATAGGTTATCTATCTTAGAATCTTTTTTTGTGCTTTTTCATCAGATAAGATTCAAACTCCGAAGTCATATCGACTTTTAGGGTGTTGATGAAAATAGATGCGTTTGTTCGATAATGAAGAGATTTTTTTGAGTCACAACAGCGTTACGGCGATAACCGAAGGGCGAAGCCCAAGCTCTACTTTAGCTAATGACTTTTTTGCCGTAATCACTAACCCTTGGTTACTATTTAAAGTGATTTCTAATATATTCAAAACCTAGGTTCTTAATTGTGATTACTTAGATGATAATTGAGAAACTTGGTTTAAATGCTACTACTACCATTTAGATACTTATTTAAACATCAAGCCACAAAACAAATTATGCAATCCACTACTCCTAATGAAAGAAACCAACGATCGCAAAAAAAATTAGAACAACGAAGGGCAAGTAAATTAAACAAACTCAAAGCAGAGCTACGCCAGCTTGCTCCTCAAAAAGCACATCTATTGCCCCAAAACACCATTACCCAGGTAAGTAAAATATTTAGCCTGACTCAGGGAGAGGATTTAGGACTGATTGCTCAGAAGTATTCCTTTGACTTTTTTCTAATGGGTTTGATAGATGAGGATGCCCTGATTACAGATCTTGGGTTAGAGTTTCTTGAATTGAATCAGTCAAAACAAATAAAGTTACTAAAAACAGAGGCTTTTAAATTACCAAAAATGGATATTTTGAGGCGCGAAATCTCAAAGAAAAAATACAAATCTAATAAAGAACTAGTCGAGGCTTTGCCTGAAGATTTTTTTGGTAATATTGCTTTTCAAACCAGAGTAGTACAATTAACAAATATACTTTCTTGGATCAAATAGGTGCTTTAGCTATAAAATTTGTAAAGATGAATTTAGGGGCACCCTGTCACTAGTAAACCTGATCCATCCCAAGTTTTGTTTCAGGATGACTCAGGTTTTATGCGTTTTGAGTGGAAATCTATTTTATGCGGCTATTCCTGCGCTCAATTGTTCTACTTGTAGGTGTTCAGGAATGACCGTGTCAGAACTAAATCGATTTTTTAGCTCCAATACCATTTTTACATAAGTTTTATAAGCATATTCGTTGTCTCCCTGTTTGATTGCATTTACACAATCAGTGATCACTCCATATAACTTAGCCAAAATTTCGTCTTCATCCTCTCTTCTTTTGATACTTACCAAAATTGGTGGTGCATATTTGTAGTACATTTGGATCAATTCCTTGCCATTTTCCTGATTAATCAAATAAGTATCTCTGAAGTTTCTTAATACTGTCAACTCCTCACAATCATCGCTGAGTCCTTTGTGTTGAATACAGGCAGTAGTGATGTAACAGCCATCAGCTTCCACATCTGCTACTTGCCCTTGTCCAGAGGCTCTGCGGGTATTTGCTTCTGTCAACATCTTGGTTACATAAGCATAGGTAGCTGTTCCTTGCAAATTGTATCCCTCCAGGAAGTAAATCACATCCATCAACACCGTATCATAATGAGCATATGCATGCATAAACTCCGCGTAATCAATACGACTCTTTAAATATTTAGCGTGGCCATTACTGAGTTTTTTATTTTCTACATCTTCGCCTACTATTTTACGAGCAGTTTCCCAATTTTTTTCCATTTGAGCTGTTTGCTCCTTGATCCCCCCTTTACCGTTATATTGGCTTGCAGATGCTCCGTCAATATCTTGAACTTCATTTTGTTTGGCTGCTGGTAGGTGCATATTGGCTCCATGAGCGATGCCACTATCCGCGTTATTATTATAAGTTAGTGCTGCGTGAATGTGCATCATTTCGTGGAGCATCTCTCCAACAAATACTTTATCATTATTATGAGGATTTTGTAATGTATCTTGTTGTCCAAACTTGATATCATATATGCCTCCTTTAGCTTTAAGGCTGGCTTCTGGTTGATCCCCTGCATTTTCTACAAAATTCATCTTAGGCAAGGATGCAGCCATCTCCTCGTAAGCTGTTTTGAGTGCAGGATTACCATTAATGATTTTTAAAATATCTGCCAATTTGTGTTGAGGTGCTACTGCGGCCCACATCTTTGACATATCCTTGTATACTACCCGCTGCACAATACCTGAATCACTTCCAGTGGCAGCTTTCATCTGCAAGGGTTGAGAAGCTACTTCCCCTGTATTGCCTGCCTGAACAGCTTTGTCTCCCATCACATCAGCTTCTTTTTCGAGGCCTGCATTATCGTTGATGCTTACATTACCCTTGAGCTGGGTGGTAGGTTCTACCCTTCCTTGTTTTTGTTGAACTACGTGCCAAGCTTCGTGGGGGAGGTGCTGCTCTTGTCCTGGGCTAATATGAATGTCAGTTCCCTGAGCGTAGGCATGGGCTTTCAACTGAGCTGGTTTATCTGAGTTGTAATGCACTTTTACATCATCCATTGAGTGGCCCGAAATATTCTCTATGCCACTTTTAAGATTGTCTGGTAAACCTGTATTGTTGGGTTTTGCCTGAGCTTGGGTGGATTCGCTACTGGCCGGGTCTTTTGCCCGTTGTACTGGTTTTTGCTTTGCCTGAATGGGTTTAAATTTAGACTGGATTGTTCCTTTTTGTTTATCCTTACGCTGGATTGGACCTAATTTTCCCTCTCTGGTCTGATAATTTTCATTGGCTATTTGATTAGATTCTTTTTTATCAATGGCCAATTCGTTGAGCGAATGATGTTCGTTGCTCTGCATATGTTCTAACATAGTTGAAATATTAATATGATTGCATATATAGCTAAAAAAGCAAAAATCATATATTTTGTACTAAGCCTTTTGGGGTAAATTTTAGAAACCTGTTTGCGAAAAGCCAAAAAGATAACAGTTAATAGGTTGAAAACGAGTGGCTTGCAAATTGTTTTATATCTTATGATTTTCTTGTAAGATCATTGTGCTATACAAGCTTATTTTTGAATTACCCTTGTTGAATTTAAGAACTACAAGTCGACTAAATATTCCAAAACTGAGCCAAAACCTGGTCAAATATTGGCCATTGGATGACTTGTGCATCGAGGTAGCATATCAACAAAGAGTTCACTTTTATTTTCAAAAATAGCAAAACTCTGTTGGTAAAAATTGAGGGCTTGTTACTGACTTGCTTCTACCGTAGGAATATGTTTCAGACTTATCAAGGCATTGGCGATTTGGACGAAAATAAAGCCATTTAACCTTAAACGCTTTAATAGCTTGGGTAGCATTGATCCAACCATCAGGAGTGAAAATAATATCCTGACCTAAGTAAGTCTTTTATAATTGATTATCCATTTCTAGTGAACTACTGGCGATTCTAAAGAGATCGCAACTTCGCGCTTCATAGACTTGCCCAATAGCAACGCCTTCACGCGTTTTCGACTTAGGATTGTGTCCCAAAACTCCGCTTTTCTTGATTTTATTTATACCGCCTGTGTTTCAGAAATCTTTGCCACGCGCAAACCTTCACGCAAAATGTTCTTGGCTGCATTTTGATCCTATCATGCGTGATTTTACATTTTGGATATTTCCATTTTCTCACTGATAATGGCAACTCACTCAGTACATGGCCACGGCATGAGCAAGTTTTGCTACTGGGAAACCACTTGTCAATTTGTACTACTACCCTGCGGTGATGATCTGCTTTATAGTGGAGTTGGCGAGTGAATTCACCCCATAAAGCGTCCGTGATGGCCTGGGCTAGCTTATGATTTTCACCATATTCTTTACTTGAAGCGATTCCAGGCAAATCATGGTTTGTTCTTCTATGGTTTGGCTTGAAATTTTATGCAAGAGGTCTTTTCTTTTGTTGGCCACTTTTTCGTGGGCTTTGGCTAACTTTGGTGTTCACATTTAACCCCTCCTTTCTTCTTTTTGGAGAGTTACTGCTGATTGTATTTGAGCTTTTTTCAAATACTTTGGGTTCGGGACTTTTAATCCGTCGGAAAGAATGAGCAAACCTTTGATACCCAAATCCACTCCAACCACTTTTATTTTACCTTTGAGCACGTCCGCTGGTTGGGATTTAGGTGTTATTTTTACCTCACATGTGAGTGAAGCTAAATACTTGCCCGTTGGGGTTTTAGAAATCGTTACAAAAAAAATCCTTGCTCCCTCAGGTTCTTTTGCTTTGATTAGTAGTGTGCTCTTTGGTAAGTTAGGGATTTTGAGCCACGAATGCTTAGAGGCCACTTCCTTGATTCCAAAGAGTGTTTTAGTGGGTTGAGTCTCAGAGAAAAAGGCGAACCTCTGGGGCATGATAAAGTTTTGCTTGTGTTTTTTAACTAGAACCTGGGAAAGCCCTTTTTTTCTTTGAAAAAGTGTTTATAGGCTTTATCCAAGCTCTGAAGGGCAACTTGTAAGCTTTGAGGGTTTACTTCCCTGAGCGACACCGTTTCTGTAGCTTTCTTGAATTTAGGCAACGCGCTTTGGTTATCGGAATAGTTCAGACTCTTTTTATTCCTTTGGGTTTGTCTTTATTAGCTTCATAGAATGCGATTCTTTCAGCCAAGAAGTGATTGTATACAAAACGGCAATGGCCGAAGTGTTTATGGAGTATTACCTTTTGCTTGTTTGTTGGATACAAACGAAATTTGAAGGCTTTATGTATAGTTTTGATTGCGGGTTTCGTACTTAAACACATTGTCTGTTCATCTGAAAGTCAATTATTTACACCTGGTGCTTGTGGTAAATTTGCCTCTTTAGCAGGCATTGACCCACGAGCCTAAAGGCGTTAGGGATTTCTTGGAAAGCATTTGCCGCTTACGCGCCATTGGGAGAGGGAACGCTTCCTTGCATCAGTGTGTTGGGTAACTACTTTCGTTACCTCCTTTTTCGCTTTATGCCCTGGCTATAAATGTAAGCTTGAACGGTGTCCACGTCCACCTCCCTATAGTAGTTACAAAATACCCCGCTGACCAAAACACTCGTTTTTATAGACTTTGGAGAGTATCCTAGCCACCTCCTTATTTTGCCAAAGATGGTAGGTACTTTGACTTTTGAGGCGGCGTACAATCGTACGTGATGATACCGTAGGACTGGTAGCTTCAATGAGCAAATGCACATGGTCACCGTCATACCCTTGCGCAGGATTTCGAAATCATGGTACTTTGCAGCAATAGAGTCAAAAAGATGCATCGTTTCGCATTGTATAATGCCCCTGTGTCTTAGAAGCATTTTACGATATTTAGTTGCAAACACGACATGGTAGCCAAGAAAAAACTTGGCGTGAGCACGGGAGCGATAGAGTTCTTTAGTGATATCCATTACTTAGGAAGCTCTTTTCACTGTTTTAGCTGTTTCGATTTCCTCACCAGTTAGTTGCCCCTTCTCTTGCTACTGTTATCCTTCTGATTCTATATTCACCTCTTCCTTAAACCTAAATTCCTTTGCCTCTTTGTTATACTCAATCCCCAAAGCATCCATTTTAGCTCTCATATACTTCTTAATTTGAGATTTGATGGTGATATCACTTCCCTTGAGTAGCTCCCCTTTGAGAACCGCACTTAGATTAGTAAACTCTTCGAGCAAGGTAAAACTGTTAATTTGTTCCTTGTATAAATTGAAGGTTTTAGCCGTTTCGCTTTTGGCATTGATCTGGGCTTTAGCGGTCGTAATCAGTCACGCAAGCGTTTCACCAAAAGCTCTAGGGTTTTGCTCAAAATGAGGAGTTTCAAGTAGAGGGATACCAGTTAGAAAAGTTCTGGCCACCAATACATTTAACTAAACCCTACCATTCGTTTTTGATCGCTGGTGTTCAAATGCCTAATTAAATCAAAGTTGCGTACCAGATATTTATAGGTACTACCTGAAACATCTGGTTTTCGCATTAGATACTTATTCGATCAGTTGCCAATGACCTCCTCTACATCATAGCAGGTGAGCACCAAATCTTTTTGGAGTGCATTGAGGCGGTTCATAAAATTTACAAACAAGGCTTTGAGTTGCCCCCAACCCGCTTAGGTGAGTGTTCCGTTGCTCGTATACAAATAATTGCCTCCTGAAATAATCTCCTGAGTAATCACCCCTTGTATTGTATCTGCATCGTCCAATACGATTGTGTAGTAATCTTCTAGTTTACGCAAGAAGTCAGAGGTAAAAATATCAGCGGTTTGCCACCGGTGTTCGATGCGAACGGTATCTCTGACTCCAATAGCCCTGTGACTTCTCGAATTCCCAAAACTGAAAATCAATGGTTTAGCCGCAATGCCTGCCAGAGAGGTTCTACCCGTTCCAAGGTTTCCGTATAATAGGACTTTAATATGAGTAGTAAAGCTCTCGGTAGCTTTTTGTATCTATAATGACATGAGTGTATTAGTCCTTTTACTTGGAGTGAATAAATAGAAAATACCCTCCGATGCTTCAAAATCTGAAACTTGAGAGTTTCAGATGGGTGGATCAATCAAACAAGCAGATGAAAAGCAAAACGGAGGGTAATGCTTTTAGGCAGCTACGGGCTGTATTACCCCATCTCTTTCCTTTTCCTGTCTAATGAGTCGAAATTCTTTTTTGAGTTCCTGAAATTTGATCACTAACTCAACAAATTTGTTTTGAAGTACTTCAAAAGCCTAGGCATAGCGAGTATTGATATTCACGGTTTCAGTAGCTCCTATTTCCGTTGATTGGCAATATTCCAGCATATCAGGGAGTTTCTCACAAAACTCCTGAGCATCTTGCTAACTGGCATTCGCCTTAATAATTAAGTGTTGAAAGTCATCCTATAACTATTCATAGTAGGCTTGCTTGGCCAGCTTGGCGAAGTAAGTTTGAATGTTTTCTTTGGTGGCTTTTTGAGGTTTACCATCTGAGGTAAAAAAGATTTACTCTTTGCTATCCCGACAATTGGTAGCAACAATTTCATAGCGATCATTGAGTGCTTCAAGGAGTGAAACCTCATGCATATGGATTTCCTCGTTAGAGAGGTATTTAAACACTTCAATGATATTTTTAAAAGCAGGAGCTAATAGTTTGGAATCCTCCAGAGGATTTCCATTCTGCCTATTTGGGAGAGGGACTTGATTTTCATACATTTGTAGTTCTAGTTTTATTAAAATGAAACTTTTGCCCTTTTGTGTGACGGTTTGGCGATTGGCACACAAGGGACATTTTTTTAGATGAAAAGTTATGCTAAACGTAACTGTAGGGTTAAAAAAAACAGCAGTAATTATTTAACCGCTTGTTACTTTTTTTTACCGTTTATCTTTGAGTCTAAGTTACGCTAATCATAACATAAAACCAAGTAAATCAGCGACTTATTTCCTTCAATCTAAAAAAATACTCGATGGCTTTTTTTGTGATATTTCCCATTTTTTTACCATTCTCCCATTCAGAAACCCGATTTTTTACCGTACCGAGTGCTTCAGCTAATTCATCTTGGGTGAGGTTGTATTTTTGACGTAGTGATCTTAACTCTTCTCCTGTCATTGATGGATGTCTTAAACTAACACGAATATATAAAACTAATGAATTTGTTTCAATCTTATGGCATTTAAGAGAGTTACCTGAACCTCGCCAAATTGACGTTGAACCTCGCCATAATGGCGACATAGTATGTCACTGTAGTAGTACCAGTATAGTAGCTATAGAGAGCGAATGTTTTAATTTAAAACATTCGCTTACATTGAAAATTAATTGAGTGATGAAACATTTATTAAAACAAACCCGGTATTGATATTTTTATTCACTAAATTGTATAAATACACTTTTTAAGTTAGATTGCCGCGAATATTGAAGCTTTATAAGCTAAAATATAATGAATACACCTAATTAAGTGTAAAAAATCTAGCAATGAGCCACGTACAACAAACCAGCGATGACATCTCTCAAGAGCAATCGTCTCCTCAAGTTAATAAGACCGCACAAACTAAACCCGACCAAAAGTCTCAGCAAAAGTATACCTATACTTCTCCAAAGGAGAATAAAGTACCCCTTGATGGATTACCGCCTAAAAAACCTACGCGGGAAAATAAATTAGGACCGGTGAAATCTAAACAAGGGCTAAAAGCTTCGAGGGTTACCAGAGAAGGAAAATTAGGTACCGTGCAAGCAAAGCAATCTTTAGTGATAAAGAACAAAAGTGAAGTAGGTACTACAATCACCCAACATACTGTGGAGCCTGGAGAAGGGCTTTGGACCATTGCTAAAAAACATAATCCAAAAGCATCAGGAAGTGAAATATCGCAGTTAGTCTTGAAAATAGTGGAGTTAAATAAACTAGAAAACATGAATGCTTTGATTGCTCCCGGACAAATCTTGAAAGTTCCTACTACAACAAAAATTAACAATCAAAAATCACCTAAAAAAACGGCCATAGAGCCAGATCCAAAACTTGAAGAAAATATGCGTACATTTGAGGCAAAGATGATGGAGCAAAAACCTGACAATACCAGAGTGCATCAGCCACCAATTTTTAAGGGAAAAAAGGTGAATGAAAAAAAGGCCCCTAAAAAAGAACAGGTGCCTAAAAAAGCCAAAAAACGTATAAAACCTGACTTTTCACTAAACGGAATAAAAAATACTTTAAAACGTAAAGGATATAAGTTTTATGAAGAAGAAGGCAAGGTCAATTTGATTGCAGTTAGAATGGATGATGTTTTTGACAATAAGTTTAGTGATAAGCTTTTTGTGATTCAAAAAGTTAAGGGAAAAACTGAAATGAAAGAAATTCCTTGGACTACAATGCCCGGACTGTATGGTAAAAATGGGGTATATGATCCCATCACAACTCCTGAATATAATTCGGATTGGTCGATTGCTGAAAAAAATACAACAGGAGTTGCTGTTATGGCTGAGGGCCAATATGTGGATCAATATAAATTTACGCAGCGAGGTCATATAGGTAGATATCCAGAACTTGTTCAAGCGGGTAGCATAAAACACTATAGAGATGCTAACAAAGATAAAAAATTTGACAGAGGTAAAGTTTATGATGGTCCGAATGGATGGCCTGGACTTTTTATCCATCATATGAGTCCTCTAGGTGTAAATTCTGATAATGTCAATTCAAAAGGAGCTGCCTGGAGTATTGGGTGTCAAGGTGCTCCTGAACCAGAATTTAAGAAGCTATTTCCTTATGTAAAACATCATAAGGATAATAATCATGGGGCGATAACGTACACATTATTACATTTAAAAGATTTTATTGATAATTAATATGAGATATACTTTATTACTTTTTCTACTTGTAGCTAACTTTTGGGCTGGCTATGCACAGCAAACTAATCAAGAACTAAAAACTTATGTCTATGGAGGAACTGTAGCTAATCTACCAATTAGAGTTACACTAGTTTTTAGCATTGACGCGCCCATTTTTAAAGGCAGCTATTACTACACTACTTATCACCCTGAAACGATCTACATACTGGAAGGGCAGTGTGGATTTGCGGTTTGTAATCCTGGTATTAGTTTCTCCAAAAACATTGTTTCCATTGATCAAATCATTATGCTTAGAGAATATACGAATGGTAAAGTAACCGCCAATATTCAATTATGCTCAGATGCAAAAGAAGGTATAAAAAAATTGAAGGGAACAATGTTGAACACGGATGGAAAAAGTTTTGTTGTAACATTGAATCTATTAAACACTCATTAAATGATTGATTATAAAACCCAATGTCCAGATTTTAAACGAAATCAATGAAGAATTAAAAAAACTTTAATCAGTCTTTACCTTTTATTTAAAAATTGATGTCCAAAAAATTTAACTACCCCACTGGCGTACCGCGTCCCCGCGTGTGCCAGCACTTACAAGAAATACGCGCGCACTAGCCTAAAAAATCAATCAAAACCGCCCCTCCAACATAAACACCGCCCACAACCCCGGATACCCATACACCGGTTTGGGGTCCCGCAAAAACTCAAGCTTGGCTTGGCGCAAGGCCTCAGCATAGTTTTTTCCTTGCATAAGATATTTGTAGAAACTAGTCATTAGGCGAGCGGCCAAGCGGTCTTTGACCGACCATAGGGTATACACGATGTTTCGTGCTCCAGCACTCAAAAAGCTCCGAGGCATAGCGAGTCGTCCTTCTCCCTGGATAAATTTGCCTGATATCGCACTACAGCTACTCAATACCACCAAATCGTTATTAAACTCGAGAGATTGTAAGTCTTTGACCAACCATCTACCTTTGTATAACAATATGCCATTAAGATCAACTTTCTCATGGGTGATGCCATGGGTAGCAAAATGCAACCATTTGGCGTTGGCTCCCTCTTTGATTACCCTTTGTCGGGTAGCGGCTTTCCCTAGTAAAGTGTATTTCGAATCAGGTACCATTTGAGCAATTTTGCCTACTTCTTGGGGAGCATAAGGCAAGGTGCGATGCCTCGTAGTATCTTGATAAGTGCCAGGAGCTATCCCTAAAAACTGTCGGGAATAACGGTGAGGCGATTTTTTCAAAAAAGCCAAAGTAGCCGAAGGGGCATAGCTAATGGTATGTTTCCATATCAGGTAAGGAAATGCCTGATAGTTAATATCCAGAAAGCGTACTTTGCGGGTATCAATCCCCAATTCGGTACAAAAAGTATCGAAGGGCAAAATATTGAATACCCCTCCTATGACCAACCAGCGTTTTTTCGGGCCTACCACCGAGTATAAAGGCTCCACCAACCACCGATACATTTGGTGGGTATATTTTACACACTCAATCACTCGGAGGGTATACAAATAGACGTTATAATTTTGCCAATGTTTAACGACCGAATCTTTGGGGAGCTTTTTGAGTAGTACGCGTTTTTTGGTAATGGCCAATCCATACAAGGCCTCTTTGCCAAAACAATAGGCGAGTATCGCGGTAGAATCATGGAGTCTTTGTTGAATTTGGGACAAACGAATGGGGGTAGTATTGGCGTTTCCCGTAATGTTATGCAACAATACATTGGCTTTTTGGCGTTCGCTGAAATAAAATAACTGCTCAAGCCAGTAATCTTTGGTAGCTTGGGTAGTAGCCTGCGCATATAAATAGCTACTTACCGTAACGCCCAACTTGGTGAGCGCGGCTACCCATTGACCCAGTACCAGTTTGTCTTTTTCGTTAGGTAAACCTCCTTGCCTAAGCTGAAGCAATGAATCGGCTTGTTGTAAAAAACGCAAGGTTTGGGTTTTCCCAATAGCAAGCTTGTCAGCGATCTGCCCGAGTGTAATTACTTGAGCATGCCAGGCTTTGGCTTTCAGGTATAAGAGGTTAATTTGACTATAAAAAGGGAGCGCTTCTTTAGCAATTTGCTGGTAATACTCCAGGGCTTTGGCCGGTTGCTCCAACTTTAGGTAGGTGTTGCCTATGTTGGTGAGCACCCCGAACTCCTTTTTAAAAGCCAAGGCTTTTTTATAATGATACAAAGCTGAATCATACTGTTGAGCACTGTAGTAACTGGTACCCAAGGTATAATGTAAATAGAGGCTTCCTTGGGGATCGCTGCGCAACGCCTTTTGAGCATAAATGATGGCTTGCGCATCATTACCCATTTTTTGGTAGGTGTTAGCCAGATTGATGTATAAATAGGTATTACGAGCCGAGTGACTTTTATAATAAGTAAGTTGTATTTGCAGAGCTTGTGTAAGATATTGTAATGCGTTTTGGGCTTGGTTTTGTAGTAAATTTATCTGAGCCAAGGTGGTATAGGTGCGAGCCAGCTTGAGGTGATTGGTCGTATAATTTTGTTTTTGATAAGTCAGCAGGGTCTGAGTAGTTTTTAAGGCTTGTTGGTAGTGACCTTTGGCCAGCAAGCGTTGTCCTTGCTTGGCCAAAGAATCTTCCCGAGGGCTTTGGCCTATTACCAAGTGGGTAGTTAGCCAAAACACTACGAAGTACCTGCTCACTAAAAGCAGTCTTCGCGATGAATTCAAGAAAGTTTTAGTAGATAGGTGAATGCAAAGTGTACGCGGGGCTTTATTGGGCATTGCCACCATCGGGGCCTGGGTGAAATTTTCCATGTTGCTCGTCAGGGCTTACCGTACAATTGGTTTTACAAGCTTTGAGGGTGTGGGTGGCATTGAGGCTCCATTGGGTTTCTATGTTGGGGGAGGCATGGGTCTCCGCTTGAGTTTGGGGAGTGGTCATCAATAAGCGCTGAGCTGGATCGCAGGTTTCATTCATCACCATTCCTGGGGCATTATTTTCGTCTATTCGGGTAAGCCCAAAGCGGTTGAGCGCCTGATGCTTCTGTAGGATTTGTTTGATTTCTTGCATCATCTCCTCATTGGGACAAAGCGGAGCTTGGCCAGTAGTACCATACTCAAAAGGCAGTGTATTGGATAAATTTTGCATAAGTCGTTTCTTTACTACATTGTAAAAAGCATTTAAAGTTAATGACTTTTGCGATAATTAATAAATTATCAAAAAAAATGTCCAATAAGGGTAACCTCAAAAAAGGGGAGGAGTAAATCCTCTAAGGTAGGTGGCCAATAGTTTTTTAAAAAGCTGAACTGATCAACATAAAATGTTGTCCTGACCAGTTCAGTTATTGATAGTTGAGACTTTATTTCCTTTCTTTTATCACAAAAACGCCATTTTGTCCATTACTTGTATTTGAAAGATGATACATCCAATAATAATATTTTCCTGGAAGATAATTCCCCACATCCAGTAAATATTCGCGGCTTTGGAGAGTATCTCGGTGAATCTCTCTTTGTTCACTATTATTGACTACTAAAACTACTTTCTTATTAGCTAAATTATTGAACTTGAGGATGGTCTTGCCTTGATTAGAAATGTATTGTTCGTGTAATTTCTCTTTTCTTTCCTCATTGAGGGCAAGTAATACCGATAACTCTTCATTGGCTCCCAAAACAGTTTTTGGGGGAGTATTTATAATTTTAGCGACTCCTGAATTTTGCGTTCTCACTCTTCTTTGTGCCAATGGGTTTACCGTTTTTAGAATCGGCTTTATAACTTCCTCTTTCTTCTCTTCAGGAGCCGCTACCTTCACCCGGTGCGCCAACGCATCATTTGGAGGCTTGGGATGTATTTGGGCCACTTGGGGGCTTTTGGGCTGCCATTGGTCCGAAAAATGAATAAGCATCCCGCCCAACGCAAACGAAGCCAATATCCACACTGCGTAGTTGACATACTTCCAGCGACTAATTTTTTGCTCCAGGCCCTGTTTTTTTTCCAGATCGGCAATGTTAGCCCGGTAACCTTCAATGATTTGCTCGTAGGCTTCTACCTGTTCAGCGTGGGCTTTCAGATCATTTCTGGCTTTTTTGATAAGGCGGGCCTGCAAATCGTGGGCATCACGCAAGTGTTCCAGTTGCGAGGCTTCCAGCCCAATTTCCCCTAGTATCGTATTAATAGTTTTGGGGGCTTCCTGTTTCCAGATTTGGGTGGTATTATGGGGATGCTCCAGCCCGCTGATGATCCACTTGATGAGTTTGATTAAAAATTCCTGGGGCAACTCGTAGCCCAGCTCGATGCTGGCAATAAGGGTGGGAGTCGTCTCAAAAATATTGGCCCAGTCTTCACTGGTATAGCCGAGTTTTTCACGCAATGCTTTGAGCAGCGTACCTGGTTTTTCCTCCTGATTTTTCATCACAAAAAGGTTAGTAAACTACCAACAAGACCTCTCTCTGTTAGTAGTCTTTGCTTGGTTTAAGAAATTTTTACTTAGTTAAGGAATTAATCTGTTATAAATAAGTGGGTGACTCAAGTCCACATTATTTATAATCAGTTTCCGCTATAGTACATTTTGCCCCTCGAATCTATCCCCCCCAATGCATTTTTTATATTGATAGCCCAGATTCCGAAGGAATACCTGTTTTGGAGTACTTGATTTACAAATGAATACGCTTTGTTTGAGCACGATATTGAAATAAAAATATCTAAAAAAGCATTTTTCAAATCTATTTTAAGATATAAATACATTTAATTGATTGTGATTATTGTATATATACATCTTTAGAGATAACTTGCCCCAAAGCTATAGTCTACCCAGGAATTGCCACTGCATGCTTCGGCAAACCCTGACCAAAACATTTCTTTCACGCAAAATCGTCCCTGCTACACTTGTTCACCAGGGTACCAGGGGCGACTTTGCCTAAATTCTTCAAACAATGTCCTTAAATAAATTAACCTTAACAAAGTTTCACTACAGCGTAAAAGGAACTCCTGTGAAAGATCACAAAAATGAGATGGAGGTGATGATCAATCCAGCCGAGATCAATAACAAGCTGAATGTACAATACGAAAAGCAGATTACCCCAGGTACCATCAAACCTCAACTTAAATTTGTGGGTAAAGACAACGAAACCCTTGATTTTAAGCTTTACTTTGACGGCACTGGTTTGATTCCTCCACCCAAAAAAGTAAAAACGTCTACCTCAGCGGAAACGGAAAGTTTAAATGTAGTAGAGCAACAAATTGAAAAGCTAAAAAAAATTGTGGCTGGTTATGACGGGGCGCAACACGAGGTAAATTATGTTTTTGTCAAATGGGCAAATCTTAAAATGCATTGCCGTTTGACGAGTATGAGTATCAAATATACCTTGTTTGACACGGATGGCCGCCCTTTGCGAGCGCAGGTGGCTTTAAGTTTTCAGGAAACAACGAATCCCAAGGAAGAAACGCTGATCAAAAACAATAATTCGCCCGATATGAGCCATATCAAGACAATCCAGGCGGGCTATGGTCTGCGGCATATGTGTTATGAAATCTATGGAGATGGTAGGCTGGATGTAGTTGTGGCTCGCTTCAATGACTTTCCGACGCGCTACATGCCTGTGGGCACCGAGGTAATCTTACCCCCTTTAAAACGCCTGAATTAAAACACTATATAAGTAATGGTTTGGTTGTATAATTACGCCAACTGCCCTAACTTGTTCTAGAATCATTTACTAATTCACAAAATCAATGAAAGTCTTTTATATCCAACTTCTGATAGCTTTGTTCGTTATTGGTTACTTACCCGAGCTATCTGCCCAATCGCATCCTGAAGGGACCTATTATAGCATGATGGGTAACGTTACAAATGTGGTGTTTACCCCCAAAAAGGGAAACTATCTCCAGGCCGAGTTTTTCTTTTTTGACGGCGATCGGGAAAAAGCTTTGCTTAAGCCCTTAGACAAAAAAACCAAAATACTGGAGGGTAAGTTTGATGATAACACTTTTGTACGGTTGATGCCTGACAAACCATTGGTCAAGTTTTATTTTTTGTCTGAATACCGCAGGGTCTATAACGTGGGGTTGTTGGCTTCCTCCAAAAAGACGATGCGTAGAGCACGAAAACAATTCAAAGCCCTGAAAACCGATCCCTTGCTGGGTAAGTATTTGTTGCTTCACCCCACCAGTGCATTCCATCAAAAAAATACCCATAAAATTGTGTTTTTTTCGGAAAAGCCAGTGGTAGGGAAAGAGGATTTGACCAAAGTAAAAACCTCCTTCAAAGCGGGGGAATCGATTTGGGCGGTGGCTTACTTTAGCCGACCGTTAAGTGATGGTTGGTATCAGTGGTACCTTACCAGGCGCAAAGAATTACGATTTGGGATAGGAATACTTGAAGATAACAAAAAATCTGATTTTGTTACATCTATTGATCTGATCAGGACCCTTCCCCTCACTACTATTGATCTGCAAAAAAATTATGCAGTATTTGCCTTAGTACCCAAAAAAGGACATCAGGGGATGTACTTGAGTTCCGCCCTATTGGTTACTGAGCTGATGGCTCAACTAGAGCCTACTGACCATTTAATGGGGATAGGTCTTGTCGAGAAACATAGTTACAGTCGCAAAATCTTTGGCACCTTTACCTTGGATGCTTCTCAAGGAATGAAGAAGGTAAAAGCACTTCATAAAACCCTGAAAAAGAAAAATTTGGCTCGTTACCAACTTCCTAAAGCCCAAATGAACAACCCGGCTTTGAATAAGCAGGTATTGCAAGCAATCCAACGTTTTGGCCAAGCCGGGGGCTGGAAAGAAACCTTTCATAAAGTAGTGATTACCTCACCCGATTGGCAAACAATTACTCATGAAAGCACCGGAAATATCATGGGGCGAATGATTGAGGCAGCTTGTGCGGCCAAGTGGCCTGACGGGCACTGTACTTACCAATATTTTTATTTTGTGCAAGACCACCAAGGGGGTGGCAAATACAGTCAAACCGTTCGTCGTCATGCTACTGGCCGTCAGTATACTATTGATTGCCAGAAAATTAAGTAACTGACAGTGCGTTTAAGATAATTATCAGGAGTTTTTATAAGTGTTGTAAAGCTCCTGATATACCTTAAAGGCCATTCTAAATATTTTTATACTCTTTATCTTTTTTCCTTACTGTGAAGATGTAAAAAAGTGGCTATATTGCGTGTTAGTAAACATCATATAAGCCTTGGGGCATTGACTTAACTTACCTCAAAATCATCAAAAAATATGGGAGGGATTGATACTTTAAAACAGGAAATCACACAGCGTTTTTTAGCCACGATGGAGCAGATTATTAAAAATCACCAGTTAGGCAAACAAAAGAATTTTGCAGATGTGATTGGGGTAGAAAACTATCAGATTAGTAACCTGAATATTGGTAAATCGCAGGTAAATGCCTGGATGATTGCCGCAATGGCAGATAAATACCCCGAAGCAAACCCTGATTACATCCTCAATGGTAGAGGAGAAATGATTCGTAAAACCAAGGTACTCGAGAAAGATGAGAACTTGTGGGACTATATTGAATTATTACAAGAAGAGAATACCGTTCAAAAGAAACAAATTAAATTTTTGCAAACACTTCTGAAAGAGGCACGCATAAAGCCAGAAACAAATCAGGATCAATAAGCTATCTTTTTATTAATCAGTTCCTCTTTTACCTCATTTAAATATTTTTACATTTAAATACTGTTTTAATTGTAAAAATATATAATTAATTCCTACCTTGCATTCGTTTGCAGGGCATTACTGTGCTATGGGTTAGTGTAATATGTATATGTCCAGATGACTATTCCTCATATGCCTGATAGTCAGAAAGCCAGTAATTCCTGCAATTTTCACCCTTTACATTTACTAACAACACTTATTACTAACCTGACAATTCCTACAACCGATGGAAGCAAATATTTTTACAACGTATCGTTGTTGGTTGCTACTAGGGCTATTGCTCGTGGGCAAACTCTCATTGCTTGCTGCACAACCTACAGTTACCAACTTTACGCTCACTCGCCCCAGCGGAGCTGATTATACCACCAGTGGTGCACCGGCCAATGCTACCGCCCTGGAAGTCCCAACGAATAATTTTACCATTACCCTTGAATTTAGCGAGGCAGTCACTCCAGCTAATTCGTTTTCTGGGGGTGGCAGTAACGCCAAGTTTGATACTAAAAATGAAATTGCGGATTTGCTGGTACTTCAATTAGGCGGTGGTAGCAATGCAACGGGACCTGACCTAATCACCCCAGGAACCCTGGCCAGTGTAGCAAGTGATATGAGTCATTCCGCAGATGGCAAAACCATTACCGTACATTTAAAACTGGCTCTGACACTGGGTGCAGGGCAAACTTATACCCTGATCCTGGATACCAACCAAGTAGTGGCGGCAACGAATGCGACCATTAAAGCAGCTCCTTTTTCGGCGGTACTTACTACTGCCAAAGCCATTACGATCGTACCTGCTACCCCCACAACTACCCTTTGCAACAGCGGAAACCCGAGGGTGCTTCCCCCAGTAGCCTTCAACGAGCAAAGCGTAGGTTCTTTTGTGGTGGGTGCAGGTACGATGGTACTGGCTTTTGACAATCCAGACATCAAAATCACCAAAGCCCCCACGGTGGCGGTGATTGGCGCTCCTGGGGATTTTTTAGTGCCCGTGGCCACCGTTACCTCTGATGGTAAGTTCGAACTGGCCTATAACTTTACCGCATTTAATGAGGTCAGTGGGATACTACTTTCTGGAATAGAGGTGGCCTCTACAAGTAGCGTGAATCTAAGTGGAGTAAGTCTTAAACCAGTAAGCGGCTTTAAAAACCTTACTGGGATGGACGGGGGTACTACACTGGCCACCATCAATGCGGTGAATATTACCTCTATTGACGCTCCAGTACGTCCCGCAAATATAGAAGGCTTTGACACGGTATGTATTGGGGGGATTGGTTTTACATATGTGGCTATACCAGTAGCAGGAGTGACCGGGTATCACTGGGAGCTCCCCACTGGTTTTATCACCACTGATCCTGATGCCACACTCATTCCAGCCAGCGGAGCATACTACACTCCAGACAATCAAATTACTGTCGCAGTAGCAGGCACCGCTTCCCTAGGAACTTATGCCCTTCAGGTGCGATCGGCTACTGATTGCCAAGTCAGTGCGTTTGCCCGAAGTAAAACAATTACGGTAGCTCCCGCTCCTAATCCACAAGTGACTTTACTTGCTCCCCGTTTTTCCCTGAAAACTACCACTGCCGTTCCCATTACCGTGACCAACTTTCCCGCAGGAGGGATAGGAGTTTTGAGAGGTGATGGGGTACTTGGAGACAAACTGTACCCGAATTTGCTTGTGGCGGGTAAAAACTATAAAGTCTATTACGA
>DMXI01000167.1 GCA_003483885.1 Microscillaceae bacterium | reverse complement strand
TGAAACCATCTATTTGGGGTGGTTTTAAAAGGGTTTTGGAAGTGAACAAGGTGCCTTTTTTCTATAAACAATCAATTTAAAAAACTATAAAAACTGATAAGAAAAAATAACAACAAGCGAGCATCAACCCAAATAAGCCCCCAAACTATTCATTTGCTTACCTGTCACCAATAAGGAAAGAAAAATCATCACTTCTGAGGAGGCAATGATTTCATTATTTCTATTGGTTTGCAGAGACAGATAAATCCAGAAATTTGAATCAATTAATTATTTCATTCACATAACCCAATTACCCAAATGAAAAATACTGATATGTTATTTTTTCAATCCAGTGCATTGAACTGGGACGTTTGTTTTAACAATGGAGGCAATGGAGAAGATGGTGGAAGTAGTGGCAATAATGATGGAGGAACAAGTGATAGACCGACTCCTGATCGTCCAGAAGAAGGCGGAAATTGATAGATAAATATAATTCATCTATCAGGCACTAAGCCTCTTTATATAAAGAGGCTTATCACGCTTTCTTAATTAAGGAAAATGTATTCCAAACTATTTGATCTTTTACGAAAAGCATTTAAACTGAAGAGAAATAGTGCTAATTCCCTCTAAAAAATTATCCTTTATGAAAACCCTTTGGACTTGTTCACTGACCCTGTTGTGCTTAGCGACAAATAGCTTATTTGCTCAAACAAATACCAGCGTCGAAAAACTCATATCCAAATTAAAAGTAAACTCCAAGTTAGATAGTAAGCGTTTTTATGCAATAGATGATTTGACCTGGCACTATCGCAATAAAAACTTTGAACAAGCCATCCATTATGCAAAAATGTCACTAGAACTATCAAAAAAAATAAATTATAAAAAAGGAGAGTGTACTGCTTATGTCAGATTAGGATTAATTTATCATAATCAGGGAAAATATGACTCGTCAATTTATTATTGTCAAAGATCATTTCAAGTCGCTGAAAGCATAAAATATGGTTATGGCAGGGCAAGGGCTAAAAATGAAATTGGGATTGTGTACTTACTTAGAAAGAATTACAATAAAGCCATCACTTACTTTAAAGAAAGTATATTGGTTTTGCGTGATATAGAGCAGTATGCTAAAATTGGCTCTAAAAAGGCAAACTTAGCAGTTTGTTATAAAAACTTAGGTGACTTTAAAGCTGCGATTAAATACTATCAGGAAGCCATAGATATTTATAAAAAATATGAGAACAAAAGCCAAGTGGGAGAATCTTATTTGGGGCTTGGTGTAGTATACCAACGCACCAATAATTACAACACCGCGTATGATTATTTACAAAAAGCACTTAAAGTTTTTCAAGAACAAAATAATAAGTTGTTTCTGGCAAAAACATATCATGAATTGGGCTTTTTGCACAATAATCTTGAAAATTTTGCGGAAGCTATCATCAACTATCAAAATAGCTTGAGGCTTTTAAAAGAATTAAAAACCACTCAAAACGCCCAGATAACATTCAATAACCTTGGTCATGTTTATTTAAAACAATCTCAATTCAATAAAGCCAAAATATGGTTGGATAAAAGCTTAGACTTGGCTTTGCAAAAAAAAGATACCCTGACTATGGCGTTGGTTTACAATAACTTAGGATGGATAAGCTTTAAATCTGCTCAACATAAGCAAGCCATTGATTATTATAATCGTAGTCTATCTTTTTCGGACAAAGTTTTTGAAAAGTACAATAAGAGAAGAGTTTTAAAGAGCTTAAGTACTGTTTATGCCCATCTTGGTAACTATAAAATAGCCTTTGATTATTTTCAAAAATACAATCAAGTAAAAGATTCTCTGGAAACGAATTTTCGCCAAGCTATGGACTTAAAAGATGCCTATCAAAAAGAAAAACAACAAGGCGAAATCTTAAAAAAAAACCAAACGATTCAGCAAAAAGAATTGGCAAGGCTCAAGGAACGTTCCCAGCGCCAGGAGATATTCAATTATTTCTTAGGTGTAAGTTTATTTCTATTGGTCATCACTATTCTCACAATGGTGAGAAACTATCAAGCTCGCCAAAAATCCCGACAAAGACAGGATAAAATTGATGAACTATTGAATGAACAAGAGTTTATTGCACTGAGTAAAATGCTGGAAGGCCAGGAACAGGAACGAAATCGAATAGCCCAAGATTTACACGACCGTTTAGGCGGGATGCTAGCGATGGTACAATCGCACTTTAGCGCAATGGAGCACCTATCAGAAATAGCTTCAGTACAAGAAACACCACAATATCAAAAAGCAACTGAATTATTAGACAATGCTTGTGATGAAGTACGCAAGGTAGCTCATAATATGGCATCAAGCATTCTAAGAAAATTCGGATTGATTCCAGCGCTTTTTGAATTGAAAGAGAGCTTAGCGCAAACCAATGCGCTGGCGATTGATGTGATTGATACTGGGTTTGATGATCATAGATTGCCTGTCAATTATGAAACCCAAATTTATCACATTGTGCAAGAAATGGTAAGCAATGTACTCAAGCATGCCCAAGCCCAAAAGCTGGAAATCCAGCTTTTATGGACAGAAAATAATTTACATATCAGCGTAGAAGATGATGGTAAAGGCTTCAATGTAGAAAAACTGGAATCGGAAAGTGGTATGGGATTACGAGGAATAGAATCAAGGGTAAGTGGATTGGACGGAACCTGTACAATAGATTCTACTGAGGGTGTAGGAACTACCATTATGATTGATCTTCCGATGTGAAACCAGTCAAATTATAATATCCACTAAACATATAATGACATCTATGGAAAATGAAGTAACCAAAATAAAAGTGATGCTGGCTGATGATCACCAGGTAGTATTGGATGGCCTCACCGCCTTAATCAATGCTACCAAAGACATCGAGGTAGTAGAAGTAGCCCATAATGGATATCACGCACTTAAAATACTGGAAGTTCATCCAGTAGAAGTAGCAGTGTTAGACATAGAAATGCCGGTGATGGACGGGCTGAAAGCGGCCAAAGAGATCAAGGCTAAATATCCTGAAACCAAAGTCTTGGTATTGACCATGTATAACAATGAACGATTCATCAAGGAAATTATCAGGTCAGGTGCCTCAGGCTATATTTTGAAAAATAAAAGTGGCAATCAATTAGTAGAGGCAATTCGGGCAGTATATAGTGGGAAAGAATATTTTACCCAAGCGGTTACCGATACTTTAATTGAGAGCTTACGAAAGAAGAAAAAAGGCGCAACCTATCAGGCCAAATTGACTACTCGGGAGAAAGAAGTGTTACAATTGATTGTAGATGGGAATAGTAGTCGTGAAATCTCTGAAAAGCTTTTTATTGCGGGGACTACGGTAGAGACTCACCGACGGAATTTGATTGAAAAACTAGGAGTGAAAGGAACCAAGGGATTGATCAAACACGCGGTGGAGAATAATTTATTAGAAGATTCAGGTAACCCATAAACGTTAAACACTATGTCTCAAAAATGCTATGCCTTACTCGTGGGCATCAACAAGTATCACCCTCAAAGTGTGAATATAAACACCCTCAAAGCTTGCCTAAACGATGTAGAGGCCATGCAAGACTTGCTGGAAAAGCAGTATGCGGTACCCACTACCCACATCAGAACTTTGCTCAACGAACAGGCCACCCGGAAAAATATTATTCAAAACTTTCGCGAACATTTGACGGCCAATGCTGATGAAAATACCACTGTGTTGTTCTACTACAGTGGGCATGGCTCCCGTCAATCTCTACCCAAGGCTTTTCAAAAATATGTAGCAGGTACAAGTCGAGAATATCGCCGAGAAGAAACCTTGGTGTGCTACGATAGTAGAGCCTACATTGATAACCGTTGGATAGAAAAAGACCTGGCCGATAAAGAATTGGCTATTTTGATCAAAGAAGCAGCTCAAAAAAATGCCCACATTGTTATTATTTTGGACTGCTGTCATTCAGGGTCGGGAACCCGTTCAAAAGCAGCAGTTGAACCAAACGATGCTCAAAAACGAGAGGTTAAAGAGCGCGTAGTGGAAGACGCCCTGCATCGCAATTACTTAGATCATTATTACGAAAAAATGCTCGAGGCTACAGGCGAGATTACTTTGCCCAGTAGCCCTCACATTTTACTGGCAGGTACCCAAAAAGACCGAGTGTCTTGGGAAACCATAATAGGGGATCAAAGGCGGGGCGTTTTTACTTATTATTTAGAACAAGCTTTGTGGGCCAATCCTCATCTGACCTATGCCGACTTGTTTTCGTTGGTGCATCCTAAGGTCAATCAATTTACTAAAGATTTTAAAATCGTTCAAAATCCGCAGTTCGAGACTTACAACTTTTTCAATGCCCACAGCCATTTTTTAACTGGAGCAGTGGAAGGTAAAACAGACAAGCTCTATGGTGTAAAAATGGTGCGGAGCGAGTGGCGTATTGAGCAAGGGGAAGTGCACGGCTTGCCCTCACCCGCAACAACGCCTACCATAGAATGGGCCATTTATGAATCGCCCAATTTTGAAGAGCCCTTGGCTTGGGCTACTACCACCAGGGTTGGGATGGATTATAATGTAGTGGAGATCGTAAAAGGTGAGCTGAACTTTAAGCAAAATTACCTGGCTGAACTCAGGAGCAAGCGGGCCGAAACTCACGCGATTGGCATCAACGTGAACCCGCCTCCTGAAGACTTGCAATCTCCGTTGTTTCAATTGATACATGATCCAGCCACCCCCGAACAATTGGTGTTGAATGTGGCCCGTGACCAATACGCCTGGGTGGTAGAGGGCCATACTTTAGCAACTGATGTCTACGATACCGTAAACCTCATAACGACCTTAGAAAAGGTAGCCCGCTGGCATCAGATACTAAAAAGCCATCAGGATCAACCTCAATTGCTCAATTATAAAGATTTCCCTTTTACTTTTCAGATGCTGGATCAAGACTTCCTCCCCCAAACGGTGACTGATAGTGAAGACGCAGTAGCGCTCCAAATTGAAAAAGGGCAATACTTTGCCGAACCCGATAGTGAATGGCACATCCCTTACAAAATAATGGGGCAAAACTTAAGCGAGACAGTGGTATACTTTACCTTGCTCCACCTCGATCCTCTTTATGGCATTCAGGTGTATTACAATGACCAACTTCCTGCCCAAACCAACGAGATTATACTAGCAGAAGGAAGGCTATTTCCCGAAGACAACCTAGACCTCACCATGGATCGGTTTAAGCTCTTGGTGAGTACCCAAAAACTAAAAAGCTACCTATTTGAGCAACAAGACATTACCCAGCATCGCCCTACAAAAAATAAAAGGAGCCAGCAAAAAATACCCGAAGATTGGCTGGCTAAAGTATTGACCGTAGAAATTACGAAACAATCATCCTAACAGAGCACCTATGCTAAAATCCTCACTTCTGAGGATTTTTTTATGCCCCAAAGTAGCCAATTTTGGCTAATTCAAATTTTCGAAACCAATCCGCCCAACAATGAAAACCATTTATTGCTGCTTGTTCTGGCTCGCCTTGCCCACCAGCCTACTCCAAGCCCAAACCATCCCCACGGCCCCCAATAAAACCGATGCCCAAGGCTTGCGCCAAGGCCAGTGGGTGATTTTGTATAACAAAGATTGGAAAGCGGTGCAGGATACCGCAAAAATGCAGTTTTACCGAGTAATACGCTACCAAGATGATACGCCCCAAGATACTGTCAGAGATTATTACCTTTCGGGGAAGATTCAATGGAAAGGCATACTACTCAAAGATAGACCTGAAGAGGTAATTGAGGGGAAGTGTATGTGGTATGATGAGAATGGGATAGTGCAAGAGATTAGGTGGTATGCAAAAGGAAAATTATTAAAGAGTGAGCAGTACCATCCTGATGGGACGAAAAAGGAAAAGTTGCCCTCTATTGAATTGGGCTTAAAATATTACGATGCTAAAGAGTATGAAAAAGCTTTACCCATTTTGGAGAAATATAAAAGTATCGCTTTAAGTTTTTCTAAAGATGAGCCTAAATTCACCTATAGTTTCTTGACGATGTTAAAAGATTGTTACAAACAAACTGGGCAACTTGCAAAATCTCAAGCATTGAATCCTATTTTAAAAAAATTGGAAGTCAAATTGGCCAATACTTGGAAGTTTCTAAACCAAAGAGGTACAAAGTTATATCAGGCAGGCAAATACTCACGGGCTCTTATTATTCTTCAAAAAGCCAAATCTCAAGCAGCAAAAGAGTTTGGTCAAGGACATAAAAACTATGCCACGGCTTGTAATCATTTAGCCTTCTTATATAAAGCTCAAGGCCGCTACTCTAAAGCTGAGCCACTTTACTTAGAAGTCAAAGCCATCTGTGCCAAAGCCTTAGGCGTAAACCATCCAGACTATGCTACTTCTTGTAACAACTTAGCTTTCTTGTATCAAGTTCAAGGCCTCTATTTGAAAGCTGAGCGCCTCTACTTAGAAGCCAAAAATATAATATCCAAAGCTTTGGGTACCAATCATCCCGATTATGCGGCTTCTTGCAATAATTTAGCGGCATTATATGAGTCTCAAGGTCTTTACTTGAAAGCTGAACACTTCTACCTAAAAGCCAAAGCCATAGACGCCCAAGTCTTAGGTACCAATCATCCAGACTATGCCACTTCTTGTAATAATTTAGCGGTATTATATAAATCGCAAGGCTTGTACACTCAAGCTGAACCATTGTATCTGGAAGCCAAAGCCATCCGTTCCAAAGTCTTGGGCACCACTCATCCAGCTTATGCAAGTTCTTGTAATAATTTAGCGGGCTTATATTCTTCTCAGGGCTTATATTCTCAAGCTGAACCATTATATCTGGAAGCCAAAGCCATCCGTTCCAAAATCTTGGGTACTACCCATCCTGATTATGCGACTTCTTGTAATAATTTAGCAGTATTATATAAGTCACAAGGCCTCTACTCTAAAGCTGAGCCCCTCTACCTAGAAGCCAAAAATATAATGGCCAAGGCTTTGGGCACCACTCATCCCAATTATGCGGCTTCTTGTAATAATTTAGCGGCATTATATGAGTCTCAAGGACTTTATTCTAAAGCCGAGCCCCTCTATCTGAAAGCCAAAGCCATCCGTTCCAAAGTCTTGGGTGAAATACATCCCGATTATGCGACTTCCTGTAATAACTTAGCTTTACTGTATCAAGCTCAAGGTCTCTATCTCAAAGCTGAACCACTATTTAAGGAAGCTAAAGCTATTTTTGTTAAAGTTTTGGGTACTACCCATCCAATCTATGCGACTTCTTGTAATAATTTAGGAGTATTATATCAAGTTCAAGGTCTCTATACGAAAGCTGAGCTACTCTATTTGGAAGCCAAAGCCATCAGTGCCAAATTATTGGGTAAAATGCATCCCGATTATGCGACTTCCTGTAATAACTTAGCTTTACTGTATCAAGCTCAAGGTCTTTATACCAAAGCTGAACCGCTCTACTTGGAAGCCAAAGTCATCCGCGCTAAAATCTTAGGGGCCACTCATCCCGATTATGCGACTTCTTGTAATAGTTTAGCCGAATTATATAGAGTCCTTGGACTCTATCCCAAAGCTGAGGGATTCTACCTGGAAGCCAAAGCTGTCTGCACCAAAACCTTTGGTGAAAATCATCCCAATTATGCGATTTCTTGTGATAATTTAGCGGAATTATATAGAGTACAGGGTCTCTACTCGAAAGCTGAACCATTGTATCTGGAAGCCAAAGCCATCCGCACCAAAGTCTTGGGCACTACTCATCCTGATTATGCGGTTTCTTGTAATAATTTAGCGGGCTTATATTTTTCTCAGGGCTTATATTCTAAAGCTGAACCACTTTACCTGGAAGCCAAAGTCATCCGTGCTAAAGCCTTAGGCACTACTCATCCCGATTATGCAACTTCTTGCAGCAATTTAGCCTTATTATATAAGTTACAAGGCCTCTATTCTAAAGCTGAGTCACTCTACCTGGAAGCCAAACGCATATACACCAAAGCCCTGGGCACCAATCATTCCGATTATGCGGTCTCTTGTAATAATTTAGCAGCATTATATCAAGCCCAAGGTCTCTATACGAAAGCTGAGCCACTGCTGAAGGAAGCCAAAGGCATTTGTGTCCAAGCTTTGGGTAAAATGCATTCTAATTATGCGAGTTCTTGTAATAATTTAGCCTTATTATATAAGTCACAAGGCCTCTATTCAAAAGCGGCGTCTCTCTATCAGGAAGTCAAAGCCATCTATGCCAAAGCCTTAGGTAAAAAGCATCCTAATTATGCGCTTTCTTGTAATAATTTAGCCGAATTATATCAAGCCGAAGGCCTCTATTCTAAAGCCGAGCCACTCTACTTGGAAGCCAAGGACATCCAAGCCAAAGTATTAGGCAAAAAGCATCCAGCTTACGCGCTTTCTTGTAATAATTTAGCCGAATTATATAGAGTTCAAGGCCTCTATTCTAAAGCCGAGCCACTCTACCTGGAAGCCAAGGACATCCAAGCCAAAGTATTAGGCAAAAAGCATCCAGCTTACGCGCTTTCTTGTAATAATTTAGCTACATTATATAATTCACAAGGTTTATATTCCAAAGCCAAACTACTGTACTTGGAAGCCAAAGCCATCCGCACCAAAGTCTTGGGTAAAATGCATCCCGATTATGCACAGTCTTGTCATAATTTAGCGGTACTTTACTGGTATCAGAAAGCGCATCACAAAGGTTTTTCTCTTTTCCGAAAAGCTTTTCAAAGCTTAAATCAACAAATCAAACAAAACTTGTCCGAAGCTAATGAAAACGACCGCAAACAGTTTTTACAAGCCAATATTCATTATAGATATAGACTTTATCATTCCTTTACCTATGACTACCTAGATTCACTTGGCGTTGCCCAAAGTGATTCAGTGCTTCATTTGACCTACCGAAATCGTCTCCTTACCAAATCCCTTCTCTTCAACTCCAGCCAAAAAACTAAAGAGCGTATCTATAAGAGTGGAGATACTTCAACGATCAAACTCTATGAACAATGGATTGAAAAAAGAACTCGATACAACAAAGCTCTGGAACTCACTAAAGAAAAACGAAAGCTCAATGGCATCAATTTAAATGCATTGAGTGAAAAAGCCGATAGTTTGGAGAAAGTGTTGGCTCGAAAATCTACCGCTTTTGCCAAAAACCTCGAAGAATACGAATCTCACACTTGGCAAGAAATACAGCAAAAGCTCCGACCCAATGAAGCCGCCATTGAAATTATTCGTTTTCGTAAGTATGATAAACGCTGGACGGATACGGTCTATTATGCGGCGCTGATTGTTACCCCTCAGGGCAA
>DMXI01000166.1 GCA_003483885.1 Microscillaceae bacterium | reverse complement strand
TTCAAACGGATGGTTCTATCCATCCAGAGGAGGCATTGAAAGGTGCAGCCAATATCTTGATTCAACACTTCATGTTATTCTCTGATCAGAACATTATACTTGAAACTGCCAAGAAAGAAGAGGTTCAGGAGGTTGATGAGCATTTCTTGCATATGCGTAAATTGCTTAAAACTCCAATTAGTGACTTAGATCTTTCGGTAAGGGCATATAACTGTTTGAAATCTGCGGATATTCGAACACTAGGAGATTTAGTGAAATTGGACATTGCCGATATGATGAAATTCCGAAACTTTGGTAAGAAATCTCTTACTGAGTTGGAACAATTAGTTGCTGAGAAGGGATTGCAGTTTGGCATGGACGTATCGAAGTATAAACTTGACGAAGAATAGAGATGAGACATAAAAAGGGATTTAATCATTTGGGAAGAACTGCTCCTCATAGAAAAGCAATGCTTTCCAACATGGCGTCTTCTTTGATTCTGCATAAACGAATTAAAACTACGGTTGCCAAAGCCAAAGCTTTACGTCAGTATGTAGAGCCTCTTTTGACCAAGGCTAAGAACGACAATATGCATTCTCGCCGGGTAGTTTTTTCTTATTTGCAAAATAAAGAATCAGTAAAAGAGCTATTTAACGAAGTTGCGGATAAGATTTCTCAAAGAAACGGTGGTTATACTCGTATTATCAAGTTGGGTAACCGTTTGGGAGATAACGCTGAAATGTGCTTGATGGAGTTAGTTGATTATAACGAAACTTATCAGCCAGAAACCAAAGCCAAGAAACCTAAGACACGTAGAAGTCGTCGTGGTGGTGGTGGTAAAAAGCAAGAAGCTACTGCTGAAAATACACCAGAAACAAGTACAAAAGTGGAAGAGAAAGCTCCTGAAAGCAAAGCTTCAGAAGCAGATGAGAGCAAAGGAGACGACAAAGAATAAGTATTTGTTTGCTGTTACCCTTTTAGGGATAAAAATTTAAGAAGGATTAAACCATGGTTTAATCCTTTTTTTGTGCTTAAATTTTTGTATTTCCCTTTTAAAGATGATTCTTTACCAATGAAGTCATCTCGACTTTTAATACCTATAAAAACCATTTAACCATTAGAAAATGAAAAAAGTAATTATATTCTGCCTGATGTTACTTTCTATAGTAGCACAAGCGCAGCAATCCAACATAGAGACGTTTGAAATTGACTCGAAGCAGCTTAATGAAAAACGTATTGTCAAAGTTGCGTTACCTGCCTTTTATCATCAATCTACCAAATCTTATCCTTTGATTATTGTATTGGATAATCAATTAATATTTCCGACGATGACCGCTATTGCAAGCCAATTGAGTGCTACGGCAAGAATGCCTGAGTCTATTGTAGTAACTATTACTGAGAGTGCTAAGCATCGAAGCTATTATGCACCTAACCTTTATGATAATGTCAGAAAAAGAAGGTACAGATACGGGAATCATCAAGAGGAGCTGGTAAGCTTTTTTAAGGAAGAATTGCTACCTGCATTAGATAAGAAATATCGAACGGTGAAGTTTAGAACTTTAGTGGGGTTTTCGCCATCAGCTATATTCACTTTACATACATTATGTAAAACTCAAAAGCTGTTTCAGGCTTATGTAGCCCTAGCAGCAGGCAATATTATTGGGGATGGATATGAAGAAGGAGAAAGGTTTACCGATGTGATAGCGAAAGCATTTATAGAAAATAAGAGCAGTAGCTATCTATATGTAGTATCTGGTAGTAGAGATTTGAAAAGTCAGCCACACATCGAAACCAATGTAGCATACTTCAACGAAAAGTTGACCAATGGAGTCAAAGGATTAAAAGCAAAGGCTGAGATCATACCTGGTGAGGGCCACACCGATGTATTGTTGCCGGGCATCATTGCTGCGATGGATTTTATCTTTCCCAAAGAAGAATGGATTGTAGATTATAGAGATTTCCTTGCTAAAAAAGAGAATACGTTGAATAATGTTCTCCAGTTTTATGGAGGTTTGTCGCAGAAGTATGGCTTTACGATTTACCCTAAGATGGACAGGCTCTATAGTATGAGTTGTTTTAAAAATATTGGAAGAGCCCTTTTACGTCAGAAAAGGAACGATGAAGCTATAGAGTTATTTAAATATTGGCAAAAACTCTACCCTAAATTGGCTATTCCTCAAGTATATCTGGGACATGCTTTTAAATATGCAAAAAAGTTTGAATCGGCAGCTCAAGCATACGAACAAGCAATAAAAATAGCTAAACAAAATGGCAGTTCTGAATTGAATAAATATGAAAATTACCTGAAAGAGCTTAAAAAAAGCTTAGAAAAAAAGTAGGTTGTTAACGATCATGCCTGACTACTTAAACCCTTGTATGTTTAATAAAGAAAAATTATCAAGTGACTGTCATGGATCAAAATATTTTTCAAGAAGTAGATCATTTACTTAAAAAGGAAGGGCTTAGTCGTGCCAATGATAAAAAGGTCAAAGCTTTTCTGATGAATAAATATGAGGAAAATATTGTTTATGGATATCTAGATTATCGTTGGTCTAAAAAAAACTTACCCAAAGAGAAGAGGCAAGCAAGGAGGCTGAGTATGACCTCTGGATTTTTGTTAAGCTTCTTATGCTTGGCCATTTATATACTGATAGATGATCTGATGTCATTGTTGAATATGAATCATATTAATAATAAATCATCGGCGGGCAATTTTGGCTTATTAATTTTGTATGGTATTTTAAAATATGGATCATTTTTGATAGGCATTACATTGAGTATATTATTGAGCGTGAAGTTTATCCTCAAAGAGTTTTGGGCAAAAGAGTTGAATGAATTAGGAGAAAAAGCTTCTGATGAATTGGCCAATGTTTCAAGTAAAATGAGTCCTGTATTAGTCTATGTGGCCATTTATGCATTAGCTGGCTTTTGTTTGTTTATTTACTTTTCGATTACTTCTGAAGCATTGAGCGCAGACATAGAAGATTATGAGGAGACCATTTATACTGGGATGATAAAATATGCGTCTTTGATTACAGGCCTTGCCTTGATTGTGATGCTAACTATTGGGCTTTTAATAAAGAACAGGAAGTCAAAAGTATAGACCGCAGTTGAAGATACATGTATTTTGATAAAGCCAGAAAATCATTCCTAAAACTATCCCTGTGAATGTGAGGGGCGCGTGTCACCTAATGGTGAAAGAAGTGCAAAACACCAATTCCATATTTATCAGTCATACCCATATGGATCATTTTTGAGTTTTGACGAGATTATTCGAAAAGGATTAAACCACGGTCTAATCCTTTTTTTGCTCTAGCAACGATATTGGGAGATTTAACTTTACTTTTTCAAAACTGCAAACAGATATACAGTTTCCCATAAAGATTTGTAATTAGGGCTTTGGTGTAAAGAGTAGTAGAGTGAAGATAGAACCATTCGGTTGTTTGTGGCCTTTTTTATATTTTACCATACTACTAGACATTTTGGCTAAAGTTGGCCGTGAGGACACGGTCAACGGCGCGGCCGCCTTCGTTTGTGTCTCCACAAACGAAAAATGTCTAGTAGTATGATATTTTACAAATCATATCTAGAGAAAGAGGCCATCACTACATCGTTTAAAACCAAGTTTGTGTTATGAATCCTTTCAGGGCAAAAAAACTACTGAAACAAGAGTATTCATTGCTAAAAGTCATTTGGCGTAACAACAAAGGGGCGATTAGCTTTGTGTACTTACTGAATATTATTGAAGAAATCTGTTATTTGCTTATTCCCTCAGCGGTTGGTCTTTTGATTGATACTTTTATAGAGGGTAAAGGTTGGGGTATTTTGGCATTTACTACTACTTATCTAGGGTGGCAAGGGGCCAATACTTATCGAAAGATCAAGGATACCATTGTGTTTACGGAATTGTTTAATCAGAATAGTCTAAAGGTAATAGAAGACCACCAGCGTAAAGACATTAGTACCACTAAAATTAACGCCCGTATCGAATTGCTCAAAGAGGTTGTAGAGTTTTTTGAAAGGGATTTGCCGATGATTTTCAATAGTGTGATTTCCATTATAGGAGCAGCCATTTTGCTATTTTTTTACAACCCCAAATTGCTCATCATTTCGCTATTGATTATTTTTCCCTCAATAGTTTTCAACTATTTTTATTCAAAGCGAATTTTATTGGTGACTCAAAAAATCAATAACCAATATGAGCAGCAAATAGAAGTCATAGAAAGTCGAGATGAGGCTCAGCAAAAGATTTACTTTGAGGAACTCAGACGCCTAAATATTAAAAGATCTACTTTGGAAGCCATTAACTTTGGAGTGATTGAAATTTTTGTCTTTGGAATGATCCTTACTTCTATCTATATTATTTGTCATACCGACGGGATGAATTATGGCAGTATTGTGGCATCTTATGGAATTATTTTGAGGTTTGCTTATGGATTTGATTTTATACCCTACTCAACTACACGACTTGCTACGATGAAAGACGTAGTACAGCGACTAGATGAAACCTTTAAACAGGTAAAGGAGGGTAAAGATTCTTAAAGATAGGGTGAGAAATTAAAGTATTTTATCACCAATTAAGAGCCAGGGTGAGATTTAGACGACTAACTGGGGGCTCCCGAGTAAGTGAAAAAAACTCAAGGAGACAGGCGAATATTGGCATTCATCAGTTAATAGGAAAAGTGATCATTTTGGCGAGCTATAGATTCCTTATGTAGTGATATTTAACAATAAATCATATGTTTAACAGTGAAATAAAGAGTTTGCCAAATGAAGATATATGTATTTTGATAAAACCAGAAAATCATTCCTGGAATTATATCTGTGAGTGTGGGGATGCGCGTAACCTAACCGTAAAAGAAGTGCAAAATACCAATGCGGTATTTATAAGCCATACCCATATAGATCATTTTGTGAATTTTGACGCGATTATTCGGCACCAGATTGGGATTCAGCGACGAGTGGTGATCGTAGGACCTGAAGGAATCGCGCAACAAGTACAAGCCAAATTGAGGAGTTATACCTGGAATTTAATAGAAAAGGGCGCGATTACCTATGAGATAAGAGAGGTAATTGATGAAAACGAGACAAAGGTGTATGAGGTAGAACCTCCCACATGGGATTTAAAGCCACTACAGAGCACAACTGGAAACGTAGTATTTAAAGAATCTTCTTTCGAGGTGTCTTGGGTTGCTTTAGATCATAAAATCCCAACACTTGCCTTTAGGTTTCAAGAAAAGGATACCGTGAAAATTGATATAAAGACAAGCGGTTTTAGAGGGGGGAAGTGGGTAAATGACCTTAAAATAGCATTTGAGAAAGGTTTGGCAGAGACTGTTATTTCAGTAGATGGCAAAGATTTTCAGGCTAAAGAATTATTTCACCTGTTGCACATCAAAACCGGCGACTCTTTAGGGGTGATTATGGACCATGCGGCCCATATAGAGAACCACACAAAGATTAAAGCCCACTTTAATGCTTGTGAAAAGGTATATATCGAGTGTTTTTACAAAGAAGAAGATAAAGCACAAGCAGAGGCAAATTTTCACAGCTACTCGAAAATGTCAGGTAAAGTAATGCAAGCTGCCAAAGTGATGGAAGCCATTCCAGTGCATTTTTCCCGAAAATACAATGAGGATCAAATAAAGGAATTGATTGATGAATTTGAGAAAGCATTTCTAATACAAAAAAGAAAAATTATGTGGTTTGAACGATTAACCGGATTCAGAGAAGAGTCTCCCGAACAAGTAAGAAAACACCTCAAAGTAGAAGGTGAGCGTTTGGTTTCCTCAGCCAATGGAAAGAGTTTCCACTTTGGTAGATTAGAGACCCCTTCGCTCGAGGAATTTAGAAAACAAATGATTGACCTTAAGGCAACGCATCAGGGAAAGTTGAAAGTATCGGAGATTGTGGGCAATGTGCAAAACCTTCATAAAGCCGAAGAGAATGCAGGTGCGTTGTTTCAAGCCGCCTCTCAGTTCAATTTACTAGAGATGGTAGGCCCAGATGTAATCCCTGAACGGGGAGTAAGTATTTATGCCCACGATTATACTCAGGGGCCAGCCTGTGCCATTGCTTGTGGCGCAGGCACTATTTATCGAAATTATTTTGCGGAGGTGAATGGTAAGATTGGCCAAACCGCTAATAACCAAATTGACTGTCTGGAAGATATTGGTAAAGCATTGAAAAATAAAGAGTTGGGCTTGTGGCGAATGAGAAATGGCTATGCTTTGGCTACCAAGGACGGGCTACGAAATATTACCAAACAGATAGAAGCCTTGAGTAATGAGGAAAGAGAAACATTGAAAGGAAAGCTCAAGATTGGCTTACAATGGGATACCGAGGTGACAGTAAGTGAAACCAAACATAAAGTCTCTCAGGCTTATTGTTCGGCATTGCCAGTAGCTTATTCTATGATCAATGCCCACGACTGGGAAGCTTTTGCCAGAGTAGTATTAGAAGCTACGTATGAAGCTACTTTATCGGCAGCGTTGGTGAATCTCGAGAATACTGGAAGTAATAAAGTGTTTTTGACAATGGTAGGAGGTGGCGTATTTGGCAATGAAACTAATTGGATTGTTTCGGCGATGAAAAAGGCTTTTCAAAAGTTTGCGGATGTTCCATTAGATGTGCGAATTGTGAGTTATGGAGGTTCTAAGCCTGTAATCCAATCCTTGATAAAGTCAGTGTCCGCATAACCAATGAACAAAAATCCTTTATGAAAATAAGTGTGATTATTTGCCTGGGGTGGTTATTGGTGATGGCTTGTACCCAAAAAAAGCAACGTATTGTTAACAACCCAAATGGAATAGACACTGTCGCAGCAGTAGCAATATCAGATACTCCAGCGAAGAAGAAAATTTATCGTACTTGCCATTTCTCCAGCGAAACATTTGCTTTAAGCATAGACAGTTGTAATTGTGGGGAAATAAAACTAATAGGAGATACTGTTTTAGTGCACCTATCTCCATTTGTTGGTGGAGAAGTTCAACAACGTTGGTTAAAAATTAATAAGCCAACCTACGATGGTAGTTTTTATCTATTAAAGAAACACCAAAACAGGATGTATATGTCTAGTATGGGGCCAGACCCCATACTGGATGATTGGATTTTGTATAATTCGTCAATTGACACCATTCATTATGACCATCAACGTAAAGGGTTTTATATTGAGACCATCACTGAGAAAGCACGAACACTTTTTCCAAAATTTGATACCCTAGAGTTATACAAAGCCTACAAAAGATCAGTAGGGCGTAACCTCAAGAAAGACTACGTGCCAGATATGGCTAAGAATGCTTTATATAGGGAGTTTAAAGAAATTGGTAAAGAACTAGTGCTTTCATCTGCTGTAGAATTACATAGCATTATATTATTGTTGAAGCGAAAAAATACAACCCTTAAAACAGTTATATTTGTTTATGAACACTTTGGTTGAACATATGGCGATTATTGACTTATGAAAAACATTATTGTAACTGGGGTGAGCCGAGGAATAGGACTTGCCGTAGCACAGACATTTCTGGCTAAGGGATACAAAGTCTTTGGTACCTCTACATCGGGTAATAGCCCTTTAACCGATGCCAACTTTGAGTGTATCCCCTTAAAACTAAACGATTCAGCATCCATCAAAGCTTTTTACAAGACTATACAAAATCATTCTATAGATGGAATCATCAACAATGCGGCAATTTTGTTGGAGAATTGGAGCCAAACTGCAGTAGATATGGATCAGTTGAGGCAAACCTTTGAAGTAAATGTATTTGGTACAATTGATCTTACTGAAAGTTTATTGCCTTTGTTGAACAATGGAGGCCGAATTATCAGTTTGAGTTCAGGCTGGGGGACATTTTCTGAGAGTAGTTTTGATGCTACCGTACCTCATTATAAAATGTCTAAGACGGTACTGAATATGTATACCAAGCTATTGGCCAAAAGATTAGAAAGCCGATCAATCGTAGTTTCAGCAGTAAACCCAGGCTGGGTACGTACCGATATGGGTGGGGGAGGAGCCCCTGTACAACCCCAAGAAGTGGGACAACGAATTGTGGACTTGTTTGAGAACAATACCCAAAGCGGGCATTTGTGGTATAACGGAAAGATAAGTGAATGGTAATTTATTCGTCGTCATCGTCAGGGATCTGGAAAACCATTCCGGTTTCATCCCTGATTTCTCCCTGGCGATTCACTTTTTGATCATAATCATTTAATTCGGGCAATTCAGGTTCACTTTGTCGGGTATATTCAGGAGGTGTCTGGCCAGTCAACAATTGAACAATTTCATCCATTTTGTGTTCTTGGGCGTATTCTAGCGGAGTGTAAGGGAGACAATCACCCCAATTGCCTATTTTTTTGTTGGCACCGTGTTTTAATAATACTTTTACCCCGTCTACTTGGTTTTTCATCACACAATGGAAGAGTAACCCCCACCATTCTCCCCAGGTATCGGTGTAGTAAGAGCGATCGTTGAGGTGTTTGGGGTTGATCTCCAAAAGCTTATCCAGTAAATCCCAGTTTTTTTGATCTACCGCTTTTTTGAGTAAGGCGCGGCTGACTTTTCGCAGAGGTGTGTTTGGGTTAAGCATAAAATAACGCTTTTTGATTCACTGTTATAAACGCAACATTAAATTGTTTAGTTGATAGGGTCGCTAATCAATTAGAAAAACTGGTTTTTAACCAGATATTTATAACCAAGTGGATAGTATGGTAGAATGCACTATATGTCTAGATATCTGATTAATATGTCCAAGGGAACTGAGGATTATTTTTATTGATTTGCTTCATTAATCAAATGCAAATTGATAGAATGAACAAAACGAAATATTTTAAAGGTTTTATTAGTCGTAAATGCCAAAATTTGTATATAACGGCCATTGTTAAACTGAGCATACTATCACTGATGGTGATTTTTGCTATTTATGGATATTTTGAGGTGCAACATGAAGTGCCATTAATCATAGGAGGAATAACCTTGCTTTATATGATTTCGGTGTTTTATGACTCCCGTGGTGATTTGAAAGGAGGGGAGTATTGGTTACAATTAATAGAAGAACAACCTGAGCAAATTGTATGGATAAAGCCTATTCAAGTAAGTTATAAGACAGGTTGGATTACGACAGATCAAGAACTACAATTTCAGATTTTGACACGAGACAAGCTTAAAATTAGATTTACTTGTGATGAAGGAGAGCAAAAAACACTGTTTGATGGGGCACAAACCTACCTTCCCAAGGTGCATTTTGGTTATAGCGATGAGGTGAGTCATCTGTTTGATAAATCGCCAAAAGCGTTTATCTCACAACTTGAAGAAGAAGGTTTATACCAACCAATTGCTTCTTTTGCAAGAGCCCAGTCATAAGAAATATTGTCTAATGACTGGTATGATGGGGTAATTACCTTAATTTCTTATTCAATGCCTCCCAATCATCTACAATGCTCTCTGATACCGAGTAATCAGGTAGTTTGACTTTACTTTGGCGAATTTGCTTATATAGGCGAATTTGGGAAGGACTCAAAAATTGTTGAGGATTTTGTTGTGCATAAAGAGCTAGGTTTACCTTAATTCGTTGCAATGGAAGCATAGGCAAATGCTTGTAAGAGGTCTTAGACATATAGTATTTGGGTTCTCCATCCAAGCGAAAACGTCCGGTTTTGCGCACGGCATTGAACTCTTTTTTAGCAATACTTTTTTGTTGTTCACTATTGACAAATGCTCCCTCGATGGCTTGGTATTTCTTGGCTGTTTTAAGCAAGTCTCTAAACGAGGTTTGTTGCTTGTCGAATTGAACTTCTACCACTTCACGTCCATTCATAAACCCTGGTTTGGTATTCACTACCCCCTTGATTTGCCCTAGCTTTAGCTCACCTGACCAGAAACAATACATCGGAAATACAGCCTTTTCGGTAGTACCATATTGAGCGTTGACTTGTTTTTGGAGTAATTGAAAATAAGTAGGAACTTTCTTATTTGATTTCTTGAGGGCATGGGCAATTCCGTTGATTACCTGCTTGGGGTGAAAGCTGCCCATACGTTTGGTAATATCCTTTCCTGAGGGGTTAATAATACGTACTACAGGATTATTCCAGGAAGGCTCACTAAACTTTTTTAGAATACGTGCATCTGCACCTCTTTTATTGTTAAAAATACATAAAGGAACAAACTCGTTTTCAATAACATCTACTACCAAGGGGTTACTCATTACTTCACGACCAAATCGTTTGCAATTGAGGCAACCTGGGACTTCCTGAAAAAGAATAAAAATAGGCTTGCCTTGTTTTTTGGCTAGTTGTACAGCTGCATCATAGTTGCGAATCCAGGCTACTTTACCGAGTTCTACCGTATCTTTGGTAGAAGATGTGTAATTGACTGATTGCTCCTCAAAAGAAGGGACAAATGGGGCCGCACAATTATTTTTTTCAGTGGAGTTCTTTGTGGGGTTATTGCCAAAAACGACACTCAAAGTGAGTCCCGAGATCAATAAAATGGCAACAATTAACAATTGTTTTTTCATTGTTGATTGATTTAGAGTGTTTGCTATATAAAACAGTGAGCAATGCTTTAGTTCTATTATCTATACAAAACCTCTATGAACTTGAGTTGCCCCAAGGTGCTACAATGAGGCGTAAAATGCGAACTTTAACATTTTTTTTAGATTTTACAGAGCTTGATCACTTGTGAGTGATGATAGTTGTAAGAGTGAAAAATGCTTTGGTTGTAAAACGTGAAAATTTGCCTCATTTTTCAGATATTTATAGAATAAACTTAATTATAGAATTAAAATGATCGAAAAGCCTAGCGCAGAAGTGTTAGACAAACTTGTCAGTGATCTACTCAAGACAATGCCTGCTTTACAAGATAAGTTGTTACCCTTATCTGATGACCCACAAATAACCCCTCAGGTTTTAATGAAGGAAGTACTTAAATTTTTATACCTGGTGGCCAGCACTAGCAAATCATTGAGCCCTTCATTGCTTACAGATTTGGCTTGGCATGAGTTTATTTTATGCACTCGCTTGTACATGAAGTTTTGTCAAGAAAATTTTGACCGATACATTCATCATACTCCAGGAGGAGAAAAAAAAGAAACCCACCGAAAGTATTTGCAAACCATTCGCTTATATATTGTCATTTTTGGAGAACCTAAAAAGGAAATATGGGGAGAAATGGCTCATAACGAGTGGCTGGATGCTCAATGCGGAACTTGCAATGCTAACTAATCACTATATCATATATGTATTTTCAAGGAAAACTTACCATAGATCCTTCTCAATTGACTCACATTGAGAAAGTAAAGCCTCGAAAGGCTTTCAAGCGAATTTTACATTACCTCACACTAGGTGGTGTAACTGAAGAACAAGAGGTAGAAACTTTTACAGCTGTTTCTATTTTACAACAGCTTTATATGGTATTTGCTACAAGCAAAATCAACAACATTGTGCGCCTTTCGCATGATACCAGAGATTTTTACTTGGACGAAGCAGGGTTGACGCATGACCTGAAAGCAGCACTTGACCATTATGAAACCAGGGTTAATCCCAAAAGTGTTGATCGCTTCGATAAACTAGTGATGGTTTTGGAGCACGAAGATGAAACTTTTAAATATTTGATAGAAGTTTACATTAATCGCACCCATGAGGTAGGTGAATATCCAATTGAAATTGTCGTATTAGGCTTTTTTAATGATTTTGCGGGAGAGGACTTGGATCAGGTACAATATAAATTAAGCCATAAAATAGGATCTCAGAAATCTTACGATGCGTTTTTAAAAGAAAAACGAGTGCCATTCGAGGTTTTTGTACAAAGACTCACACAGGCCATTCAGGAGCACATCAAAGTAGATGACATACAAGTGGAAATCCAGCGAAAAATTCTGCTGAGCCGTAGCAAAGTCAGTGCAAAAGATGATATTCGCTATAATAAAAGAAAAGGAAATTACGGAGTCAATTATGGATACTATGGGTTTGACGATTACATATTATACGCTGTTTCCTGGATAGATAACTGCCAAGATTACAGTATAGTAGTAGACGATGCTTATTACGAAACCATGGGAGGTAATGACTTAGGACATATGGATACTATTGACCCTTCGTCTCAACCTCTGTTTGATAGCAGCCATAGTATATTTGGAAATGTATCAGATTTCCCCAATGATACTACTTCGCGAGATGGAGGGAGTTGGTTTAATTTTGATAGTTTTGGTGATTATTCTTCAGGAGGTAGCTCCTGTTCTTCTGGTAGTTCTTGCAGTGCTTGTTCTTCATGTAGTTCCTGTAGTAGTTGTTCGTCTTGAAGATACTGTAGGTTTCCTCAATTTTTACGACCTTTGTCAAGCTTATAAAATCAGAAATAAATAAGAATGCAACAATATACAGATTTGGTAAAGCACGTATTAGAAAATGGCGTGCGTAAGGGCGATCGTACAGGTACCGGTACTTTGAGTGTGTTTGGTTATCAAATGCGTTTTGATTTGTCAGAGGGCTTTCCTTTGGTCACTACCAAAAAAATCCACCTTCGTTCGATTATTCATGAGTTATTATGGTTCTTGAAAGGAGACACCAACATTCATTATCTACAAGAAAATGGGGTAACCATTTGGGATGAATGGGCCGATGAAGATGGCAATCTGGGGTCGGTGTATGGGGCACAGTGGCGTAGTTGGAAAACAGGTGATGGCGAAACCGTAGACCAAATCTCTAACCTGATTGAGCAAATCAAAAAAAGCCCTGATTCTCGCCGCCTGATCGTAAGTGCCTGGAATGTAGGCGAAATCGATAAAATGGCTTTGCCTCCTTGTCATACCATGTTTCAGTTTTATGTAGCCGAGGGCAAGCTCTCTTGTCAGTTGTACCAGCGTAGTGCTGATATTGGTTTAGGAGTACCTTTCAATATAGCTTCTTATGCCTTATTATTGGCAATGGTTGCTCAGGTAACCAATCTAGAGGTCGGCGAGTTTGTGCATACTTTTGGCGATGCTCACATTTATTCTAATCACGAAGAGGCCCTCAAAGAGCAAATAACCCGTGAGCCTTATCCATTGCCTCGTTTGGAATTGAATAAGAACATCAAGGATATTTTTGAGTTTGCCTATGACGATATTCAAATTTTAGATTACCAATATCATCCATTGATTAAGCTACCTGTGGCAGTTTGATTTATCTTAATTATGAATTATCATTTCTAATGATTAATTGATTTCGCTTTGCGCCATTTTTCATTTT
>DMXI01000175.1 GCA_003483885.1 Microscillaceae bacterium | reverse complement strand
GCCTTTTTAGCAAATCACTTAATAGAAATTGACAACTTCCCATTAAGTAAAAATTATCAGTTTCCTTTATACTCGATTTTCGTTTCACTTGTGATCGGCAGTTTTACTTAATGGGAAGTTGTCAATTTCTATTAAGTGATTTGCTAAAAAGGCAGTTATCAATAAAAATAGCCCTTTCTTTATCAAACCATTTGAGACGATGGTTTTATTCTTAATAAGATTAAAAATTTTGTTCATTTAGGACTATACGAGTTTTCAGCTTGTGTATCACAGGCGAGCAACTGCATTGCAGCTACTCCCATTATCTCTTTTATTCCAAATCTAAGGGATTGTGGATATTTTTAAAAGAATTCTGCGCTACATGATCCTGATCCTTACAGGACAGACTTTCTTTTCGCGGGAGTGGTATATGAGCAAAAAAGTAATTCAATTGACGTCCTCAACTTACGTTTTTTGTCATTCTGACGTAGGAAGAATCACTCTGAAACCCTGCTGGTGCGCATATGCATGCGTACCTTTTTCTAGGAGCGTTTGCAACGCGGTTTTAGGGTAAACGAAATAACAATGAAGTTGCATATTTTCACTGATCGCATTAAAAATGCTCGTAAAAAGGATACTCATTACAAATGAGCACCAGCAAAGCACCAGCTAAAGGAGGCAAAAAATCCTGTGAATCCTGATAATGAAAAAGTAATTCGCTCAAAGTACTCATTTTCATGCAGATTCCCCCTGCTGGTGCGCATATGCATGCGTACCTTTTTCTAGGAGCGTTTGCAATGCGGTTTTAGGGTAAACGAAATAACAATGAAGTTGCATATTTTCACTGATCGCATTAAAAATGCTCGTAAAAAGGATACTCATTACAAATGAGCACCAGCAAAGTCGTGGATAAAAAAATCCCTGTCTCTCTCGAGACAAGGATCATTATATTTTTTAACCATTGAAAAGCGTGTAAACGCTAAGAAGTCACTCCCCATTGGGTTCGAATATACTGCAGCCAGCGGAGTTCGTTGGCCAAATAGTTTAGTTCAATCATGGTTACCTCTAAGTGATTGATGACTCTCTCGATGTTTTCAGAAGTAAAAGTCTTGCCCGATTCTTTGATAAACTCCAAAGGAAAATAAGCCGAAAAGGTCAATTGCTCGAGGCGGGTTTGAATGCCCTCTTCCAATAAAGTGAGCGAAGGCGCTTGTTGGGCGTTTAACGAATTTTGAGAAGCGGTTAATAATGTCGAACTTTGCATCTTGTAGATGGTTACGTTTACAAAAGCCCTTGAAGTCGGTTTGCAGACTATACTTCAGGGGCATCTTTGTTTTTCAAAGACAAGTAAAGATACAAACTTTAGTCACGTATTAAAACATATACAAGACTATTTTTCTTTAATTTCCACTTCGTGTTTCACTCGATAGTTAGTATACTCCTCCAAAATTCGCTGCATCCGCTTTTCTGATACTTTTTCATCTGTTTTATAATAGGCATATTTGGCATTACGCAAAGCTCCTGTTTTCTGCTCACTGGGCAAATGGGGGTATACATTTTCCCAAAACCACTCAAAGGCTTCGGGGAGGGTGTTGAATTGGGGCATTTTGTGTTTGGTTGTTTTTTGGGTCTTATTTCTTGGGGTAAAGGTAGGGAGTTTTAATTTGATGGGCAATTGGGTGGTTTTTTCTAAAAAACGAAAAACCACAAAGAGAAAATAACTGAACTTCGTATACTAGATTATTACAGAAAACAACATAAATAATGGTAAAATCACTATATGAATCATATCGCGGAGCAATGGCATACATTGAGGTAGAACTTCCTAATGGTGATAGAAGTATTGGTTCAGCATTTCATATTGGGGAAGGAGTTTTTGTTACAGCAAAACATGTTGTTAATAATGTAAAAATATTATCCATGGCAACTACCGAATATTACTACACTCCTGACGATAATGGAAATGCTACAATTAACGGAAATCCTCAAAAGTATCGTGGTGAATTGCCTAAAGAACTTACTCTTAAAGAAGGTCCATTTTTTCACCCAAACGGTTTAATTGATGTTGCTGCAATTGTATGTGCAGAAAAAGACATCATACCAATTCCACTAGGAAGACATTTAGATGATTGGATTAACAATTCTCAATTTATAATGGCAGAAACTGTTGTTATGGGTTATCCACCAATTCCATTTTCACAAGAACCATTACTAATTGTAGCAAAAGGTGAGATTAATGCAGTGGTGGATAAATATAATGCCCCTCATCCTCATTTTATCATTTCTACAATGCCAAAAGGTGGTTTCAGTGGCGGACTTTGTCTAATTGAGTGGCAATTCGCTTTAGGAGTAATCGTTGAATCATTAGTAAATAATAATAGAGAAACCGAATTAGGGTTTATGTCTGTGATTACTATTGAACCAATTTTCAATTGTTTAGTACATCACAATATTTTACCAAAAATTCAAAAAGAAGGATGGGGTGGATTATGGGATAACTAAACTTTCGGCTGCCCAAATCCGTAACACATCGAAATCCTGAATAGATAGAAATCTCCTGACTTCTTTTCACAAGAGCGGAATACTACAAATTCACGTTAGTTAAATAGTCTGAAACAAAAATTAAAGCACAATGAGTCGATCAAGGAAAAAAATCAAGATACAAGGAATTACTACAGCTAAATCAGAGAAAACAGATAAGCAACAGGCCAACAGAAAGTTCCGCAGAGTAGTCAAGCAGAAAGTAAAGATGAATGAAACGGAATTGCCTGAGTTACGGGAGCTTTCAAATGTTTGGAGTTTTTCCAAAGATGGTAAAATGTATAATTCCGGAATTACAGATAAAGACTTACGAAAATAAACTCGGCTGACACGCGTATCTCCGCCAGTTGTCCTAAGTCTTCCGAAGGGCGACTTAGGACTTTTAAATAAATAGAAGTCTCCTGACTTCTTTTCGCAAGAGCGAAATATTAACGAAAAATAATTCAATCCAACTCCTTCTGCTGGTGCGCATATGCATGCGTACCTTTTTCTAGGAGCGTTGCAACGCGGTTTTAGGGTACACGAAACAACAGTGAAGTTGCATATTTGCACAGATCGCATTAAAAATGCTCGTAAAAAGGATACTCATTACAAATGAGCACCAGCAAAAGGTTACTGTTTATCAGCAAGTTGTCATCTTTCCTGTCTTAAAAATTAAAAGTTAAAACCCGACATTATACATAGAAAAGCACAAAAAAATCCCCGCCTCTCTCGAAACGGGGATAACTCTATTGGATAATGCGAAAGTCACTTCGCGAAATGGATCAATGCTTAAACAGCAGCAGCTTCCATAGCTTCTTCCTTAAAGAAAGACTCGCCATTGGCCGCCATGGCGCGTAGCTTGTCAGATACTTTGAAACGCTCACCAAACTGAGCTTCAAACTCGTCACAGTCTTTTACAAACTGAGCGATACCTACCGCATCTACGTAAGAGAATGCACCACCTGTAAATGGAGCAAATCCCCAAGCGAAGATAGACCCGATATCCCCATCAGTTGGGTTACGCAATACGCCTTCTTCTAAACAACGAATACACTCCATTGCCTGACGGTGCAAGAAACGTTTTTTCAAAGTTTCGATATCTGGTTGGTTTTCAGCCAATGGGTAGTGGTCTTGCAAGCCTTCCCACAAGTACTTCTTACCGTTTTCTGGATAAGCGTAGAAACCTTTCTTGGCTTTTTTACCTACACGGTCTAGCTCTTCGTTGAATTTGATTACAACTTTACCACCCGGCATATCTTCCATAGGTTGACCTAAGTCCTTAGAAGTTTGCTTCATGATTTTGTAGGCCAAATCCAATGCTACTGCATCGGCAACGTCTAGAGGACCTACTGGCATACCAGCAGCTTTACCCGCGTTTTCGATCAAGATTGGGTTGATACCCTCTTGTAGCATTTCCATACCTTCGGCAGTGTAGGTACTGAAACAACGAGAAGTATAGAAACCACGAGAATCGTTTACTACGATTGGGGTCTTCTTGATTTTTTGGATGTAATCCAAGGTAGCCGCTAGGGCTTTGTCAGAAGACTTCTCACCCATAATCACTTCTACCAACATCATTTTGTCTACTGGCGAGAAGAAGTGAATACCGATGAACTGATCTGGGCGCTTAGAAGCTTCAGCCAAACCGGTAATAGGCAAGGTAGAAGTGTTAGAACCAAAGATTACATCTTCGCGAATCACAGCTTCTACTTCCTGAGTTACTTTGTATTTCAAGTCACGGTTTTCAAATACCGCCTCAATCACGTAATCAGCTTCAGCCAAGTCAGCATAATCAGCTGTAGGGTGGATCAATTCTAATACTGCGTCCGCTTTTTCTTGAGTCATGCGCTTTTTAGACACACGCTTTTTCAACAAGTTGCGGCTGTAGTCTTTTCCTTTTTCAGCATTTTCTACTGAAATATCTTTCAAAACTACCTTCATTCCAGCCATTGCCGAAACATACGCAATACCTGCACCCATCATACCTGCACCTAATACTGCTACAGTTTTGATGTCGTACTTAGGCACATCCTTAGGGCGTGCTTCGCCTTTGTCAGCGGCTTGCTTACCAAAGAACAAGGTACGCACCATACCTTTGGCTTCTGGAGTACGCAAAATGCGGGTAAAGTGACGAGACTCAATGTCTAGTGCTTGGTCCATAGGTACTTGCAAACCTTCGTACACACAGCTCATAATCGCCAATTGTGCAGGGTAGTTACCTTTGGTTTTGTCCATCAACAAAGCCGTACCTGGCATCAATACCTGTACTCCTTTAGGGCTTTGGATATTCCCTTTAGGCACGCGGAAGTTTTTCTTTCCTACGATTTGACCTTTGCGGTTTTTCTCGTCCCAAGGCTGCATGATAAATTTATTCTCCGCGATAAACTTCTTGGCAACCGCCATCATTTGGGCTTTGTCAGCTACTACTTCGTCTACCAAACCAGCTTTCAAAGCTTTTTCTGGCGACAAGGTTCTTCCTTCTAATAACAAAGGAGCAGCCGCTTCGATACCTACCATACGAGGTACACGCTGGGTGCCACCCGCACCAGGAATCAAACCCACTTGAGATTCTGGCAATCCAATTTTAGACTTTGGATTATTCACCGCTACTCGGTAGTGACAAGCCAAACATACCTCATAAAAACCACCCAAAGCAGTACCATTGATACCCGCTACTACTGGTTTACCACTGGTCTCGTAGCTACGGAATAATTGGTTTAACTTGCGAGCGTTTTCAAAAGAGGTTTTAACATCTAAATTTTGTTGGTTGAGCATGCTCTTGATCATTTTCAAGTCAGCACCCGCACCAAAAGTTTCTTTTTCAGAAGTTATGATAATACCTTTTACTGCTTCATCTCCTACCGCTTTTTCAACAGCATCAGCAAAGGCTTTGATAGAAT
>DMXI01000483.1 GCA_003483885.1 Microscillaceae bacterium | reverse complement strand
GTATTTGCATACCCCCTAGTGACCCATACGCCTACAGTGATTGTCACTAATCCAGGTGAGTAGTAACAAAACTTAAAAAATAGTCAAATTAGCAGTATATGTGATGTTTCGTCGCAATTGCAGTAATGCCTTCCAAACATCACTATATGGCAATGTCATTCAGCGTATTCTGGCGTCATAACGTGCCAGCAACAGAGTTAAACGCTGAATGAGCAAAGCTCATTTTCCGCTTTTGCTGGCACGTTATGACGCCGCCATCCGCCTACAGTGATTGACAATAGTGACGAGTAAGTAGTAATTTGACATTTTAGTTTAGGAAGTAAACAGTATCTAAGTTCAATCAACCTTGAGTTTGGATAGTAATCGGATTGCAAGGGTGTAATTCGAGACAATGAAGTTGTAATAATCTTTCAGGAAGAGTTTAGCCTCTTCGGAGTTTTGATGATGAATATTCAAGCATATGACAATGTTAAGCAACGCTTTATTAGAAAATTTTCCTCCCAATAATGAGAAAGATGTTTTTGATATTATTCAATTCATCAAAAAATCTCCTCTGGCTAAAGACTATTGGCGCATTCTAAAAAGTTTATACAAAAAGACCGAAACCTATTTCTTAAATCTTACCGAGGAAGAGATTTATTCGGTAGATAAGAATCAATTGTTGATGCTTACTCACTTGATTTTCAGACTAGATCAGGCCGATGTTAAGCATAACACCAGTCCATTTCCTACCCAGGCTACCTTGCGCTACATGAAGCGTCGGGCCAGACGCTGTTTACGTATTTTGGCCAAAACCCACCCTCAGTTTTACTTTGAAATTGTAGCCAAACTGCTCACCTTTCAATCTGGTAAGACGTCCTTGAATAAAAATAACCAGTGGGTAATGATGGACGTGTTGTTTGGGAATTCTCGTCGTGCTCATCAAAAATCTCACGGACAGGGCAGCTATCATTTTGACCCAAATGCTTATCATTTGCACCAACAAGAAGAGGGTCAACCACAGATTTGGGATACTCAGCTCAAATTTGTGCAAGAACTTTTGATGAAAGACCTACCTTGGGAAATTTATGAGTTTGCCATCAAGACTTTGAATCGTCATCAGGCAACGCCTACCCAATTGAGTGAAGAAGTGCTTGAGAAGTTTTTAAATGCTCCTTCCAATTGGCTTAAGCGTACCGCTACGCAGTTGATTTATCAAACCTTTTTGTTTCAGGGAGTAAAGCCTGCCTTGTTTGCGGGAATGTGGTTTTACAGTAATGCTACGGTTCGCAAAAAAATAGAAGAAGTAGATGCCAATCGCCCCAAAAGAGACGCTGATTGGTATAAAGAATATGGGAAGCAGCTCTATAAGTTTAGCTTCAACGAATTGCGCAATGGTAACAATTCTCGACGAGTAGTGCAGGCGCTGGAGCAAGTACAACAAAAGTATAGCAAAGAGATTCAGCCAGATAGCATTTTACCGATTGCTCCTGCTTTGTTCCAATCCAAACATAATGCACTCCAGGAGTTGGCTTTGTCGGGTGCCGATTTTGCCCAGCCAAATGAAGCCATTCAATGGTTGGAAGCATTGGGAGGAGATGTTGCGCCGAATTTGTACCAAAGACTTGCTAAAAAGTTGATGAGCAAATTCAAGAAGAAAAATATATATACGAATGAAATAGAGCCATATATCTACAATGTCTCAAAATATGTAAGTGATTTTGGATGGCGTCTTTCTGATAAAGTATCTATTTGGAGTATGTACAACATTTGGTACAACCTAGGTGGTTATCAGGATTATAGACGGGCAAAACGGGAGTATTTCATCAACGCCATTACCTCGGAAGCAGGGGCCAAGGCCTTTATCAAATATTTTACCCAAAATCGCTATACGCTTAATTACATTAAGAGCTATGCCTTGGATGATGTAATGGAGGTGGGATTGCCCAAAATCCAGGAGTTTATCCTGGCAGATTTGGTAAGAAATTTCAAGGACAATCCTTTGAATCAATTACAGCGCCTTTCTGGCCTTTCTGAAAGCCTTCGGAATAAAATAGTAGCGGAAGCAATAGAAGTGGTGAAGAACAGAAAACTATTTGATACCTATTGGGAAACAAGTACTGGTTTATGGGCAGCCGATGAGAATACCTGGTCCAAAGAGATTTTTATGCAGTTATTGGCCTTGGCCAACCTCACCAATAGAGCTATAGATAATCTCGTAGATCACATGTTTGAGCGTAGCGACTCTTTGGTAAATGCCATTCTTAATTTCTTTTCCGATTTGCCTGAAAAGGCTCGTCGTAGAAATTACTTTATCCAGAAGTTGGGAGCTAGATTGAGCGGTAATGTGCAGACAGCTGCTCAAATTCCGCCGGAGTTACTGGCGGAGGTGATGAAAAGCATGGATTTTGACACTTTACTTCGTCTTACTGCTACAGCTGACGAAGAAGCCTGGAAAAATCTGAGCAAATCAGTCTATCAACAATTGTTGGATAAGCAAAATGAGGTAGGTTTTTGGAAAAATATTCTGGAACGCGTATTAGAGTCCGAAAATGAGGTATTGAGTAGCCGCTTAATTGATGACCAGGAGTTTTTCAAACTGTTTCAGGAGCAAACCGATGCTACAGTGATTGAAATTACTCATCCAGTGTTTGAGCAAGTATTACTAGGCTGGGTTCAAAACCACGAATCAGTATTTAGCATGGGTTCTGCCCACTTGGCTACGTTGTGTTTTCACAAATTACCCACTTTGCGTCAATGGGGACTGGCCAAGGCCAAATCATTGGGCATCAATCTCAACTTTGGCTTGCAAATGTTAGAGTCAGGCATACCCGATACTATGCAAACCTCCAGAGAATATTTCAACACCTTACCTGCCAGCTCAGAAGAGGAGTCTGAAGCAGCACTGGCACTATGTGATAGCCCAAGCAAAGAAGTACGTGCTTTTGGGATGGAGTTTTTGGCTCAACGCAAAGAAAAATTCAAAGATCATCCCCAAGTGCTGGCCTTTTTGTCTGAACATGCCGATGCTTATGTACAGGCATTTGTATCTCAGGAAATTAGCTTGCAGCAATTGAATCAACCTTTTGTAGAGCGGTTTGACAAAGAAGTGTTAAGGATGAAAAACCGTAGTCGCAAAGCTAAAGAGCATACTAAAAAACGAGTAGAGGTATCCTTACAAATGGATGCTGAAGTGCTCAAAGAAGTGGCTCGTTCCGGAGGAAGAACCGATGCCGAATGGGCGGTATTACAATTGACCAAAAAAGCCTTGGCAGGGGAAGAGATAGAGGGATTTAGCCTGGATTAGTATAACTGAAAATGATAAGAAATAATAGATCCTCAAAATACTAGTTGTTTTGAGGATTTTTTATGCACTTTTGATAAAAACTAATAGATCAAAAGATTTTCTCCCAATGGATAAATTGGCAGTATATTCAGCTTGTTGGGTGTTTTTTGTTGCTTGGTTATCTGTATTTTAGAGCATATTCTTTAAGAAAAATTTAAAACCCACTAAAATCATGGAAACAAACCAATCTACCAAACATTTTTCTCATACAGTGCCTTTTTTACCGGTAAGAGACTTAAACGAAACCATTGCTTACTACCGTGATGTACTAGGCTTTAGCAATGAATGGTTTTGGGGAGATCCACCTACCGATGCTGGCATTCGCCGTGACGAAATGAGTCTCTTGTTTGGTAAAGATAATGGCATGCTTGAACACATGCAGGGCTTCGAGATTATGTTTTTTGTAAAGGGGATAGATGCTATTTATGAAGAACAAAAGCAAAAGGGTGTAAAAATCATTGACGAAATTGAGGACAAACCCTGGGGTACCCGAGAATATACCATTGAGGAAATCAATGGCTTTCATTTGCGTATTGCCGAAGGCATTTCATAAACTTACCCAACTTTTGATCATAAAATTTTACCCTGAAGGTTCTCAGGGTATTTTTTTGTCTCAACTAATTGTATACCTTGCCGCCCAAACAAAAATTAGAGAGAAGATTAAAGGATAGAAAAGATCAAAATAATATGCAACAAACTACCCAACATATTATGATGGTTCGTCCGGTGAGCTTTGGGTACAACCCTCAAACCGCCGGGAACAATGCTTTCCAAAAGGAAATGCCCCAGGATACTCAGGTATTGGTAAAGGCCCAAGCCGAGTTTGATGGCATGGTGCGCATGCTACAAGAAGCAGGTGTAGAGGTGTTGGTATTTGAAGATACCCCTCAGCCACCAAAACCTTCTGCTGTTTTCCCAAACAATTGGGTGTCTTTTCACGAAGAGGGAATTGTGATTTTGTATCCTATGTATGCTCCAAATCGTCGAGAAGAGCGTCAGGAAGAAATCTTGATAGGGATTGAGAAGAAGTTTTCTAAGCAAATTTTACTAGACTTTTCGCCTTACGAAACGATGGGCAAATACCTGGAAAGTACTGGGAGTATGATCATCGATCGCCCTAATAAACTAATATACGCCTGTAGAGCAGAACGTACCCATGAACAAGTACTGCAGGTAGTAGCAGAAAAATTAGAGTACCAATATTTATTGTTTGATGCCAAAGACGAAAACCAGCAACTCATCTACCATACCAATGTCATGATGTGCCTGGGGCACGATTTTGCGGTAATTTGCCTGGAAGCGATCACTGATGCCGAAGAAAAACAACAAGTAATCACATCGTTGCAAAAAACAGGAAAGCAAATTGTAGAAATTTCGCAAGCACAGGTAAAGCAGTTCGCTGGCAATATGTTAGAAGTAAAAAATGCCCAGGGGGAACGATTGTTAGTCATGTCAGAAAGAGCATTTAAATCTTTGACTGCCGAGCAAGTCAATACCTTGGAAAAATTGGTGCGTATTGTGGCTCCTCCGCTATACACCATAGAAGATTACGAAGGGGGGAGTGCTCGTTGTATGATGGCCGAAATATTTTTGCC
>DMXI01000482.1 GCA_003483885.1 Microscillaceae bacterium | reverse complement strand
AGGGATTCCGAGAAACTTTGGAGGGCTGTTTATTTTTTTTGGGCTTATTTTGTCCATTTTGGATAGACACTTTTACCGTATCTATACGGGCCCGGTCTTGAATACTCAAGATGGTAAATACAAAGGGAGGGTAATAAATTACCTGGTTAGGTTTCGGAATGTCTTCATTGAGATGCAAGATCAATCCCCCTAACGTATCATACTCATCTTCAGGCAGTTCCCAGGAATATTTATCGTTAAGGTAATCTATTTCGTGGCGAGCACTTAAAATAAAGTTGTACTCATCTATTTGCTGCTCTACCCAGGCTTCTTTATCATGTTCATCCTGAATTTCACCAAATATCTCCTCTATTACATCTTCAATAGTGACAATACCTGAGGTTCCTCCAAACTCATCAAAAATTAAGGCAATACTCTTATGTTCAGCTATAAATTGCACCAACAATTCCTGGGCAGGCATACTTTCGGGCACACTAATAATGGGGGTTGTAATAGAAATAATATGTTCTGGTTTTTTGAATAAGTCCAGCGAATGGCAATACCCTACAATGGCATCGATGTTATCACGATAAACCAAAATTTTGGAATGCCCAGAGTCCTCAAAGGCCTTTCTTAGCTTTACCAAGTCATCGTTTTCCTCTACTGCTACAATTTCAGTACGAGGTACCATGCATTCTCTAACCTTGATATCCCGAAACTCAAGGGCTGCCGAAAAAATCTTAGGATCTATCTCGGGTGCTTCACTTGCTTCGTTTTCATTGGGGGTGATATTACTCACATACTTGTCCAAATCTACCAAATTGTATACAGGCTTATCCTCTGAAAACTCTAGCTTAAAAATCTTGAGAATTACGTACTTAGACAAGTTCACCATTACATATACAAAAGGGAACAGCAAGTAGTAAATCAATGACATGGGCAGTGCCAATAAAGTCAGCAATCGGGTGGGATTTATCAGAAAAATAGATTTGGGTAAAAACTCCGCCGTTACCAATACCACTAAAGTAGACAAGATGGTTTGTAGCAATAAAACATTGAATTCGTTATTGATACTAGGTGGGAGATTGGCTGCCAACAATGGATCCAAGATTTCGGCCATGTAAATACCATACACTACCAGGGTAACGGTATTGCCCACTAACAAGGCAGCAATAAAATAAGAGGATTTGTCAAGAAAATGCGCCATTAACCGTTCAGGCAATCGTCCTTTTTTGCTTTGTAACTCAATATGAAGCTTATCGGCCGATACAAAAGCGATTTCGGTTCCTGAAAACAATGCTGACAAAATCAGCGAAATCAACACACCAATGGTTTGGTATAATTCCATGGACTATTTCCGGCGTTTTTTCTTTTTAGTGCGATTAGTATTTGTAAAGTTTTTCTTTTGTTTGGGAGCTGTAGCTGTACTTTTTGTTTGTGTTTTAGCCTCAGTAGTTTTCTCTTTTCTTTGTAATTTACGAATTTGATAAGCAAATAAACAAATCAGAGAAAGCATAAAAATCCAGTAAAATTCTTTCTCAGCAAAAAGCTGGTTTATGCCTATAATAAATAATCCTACTGATGCCGATAAAAAAATTGAATCTATGAGTTTCATTGGTGTAAATTTGCTGCTCTAATCGCTATTTCTTAACAGTAATAATTCCTTTTGGTTTTCCCATTTTATACCAAGCCAAATCTTGGTGCGCCTTAATTCCTTTGCCCTTCAAATCATCTTTGGGAGAGGTAATCTTTACAGGTGCTTCGGTATAAAATATTTTAAGGGTTGGATTCCAATGCAATATATCAGATTTTAAGTTCTTTTGTTCTAACAAATTTGTAACCACAACGTTCCCCCGTGCTGTCCACAATTTGCTCTTTTTAGAAAAAAAGGCTGAATCGGCTACCAAACGGCCGTTATTACGTAATTGTTGGTCAAAGAAATCTAACCTTAATCCCTTAGGAAAGGTTCTGTCTCCGTTTTCATATTCTTGCTGTACAGGAGCTTTGATATTAATTTTTGCCTTTCCTGAATCACTATAAAAAGCATTAACATTAATTACCTCAATAAGCGGCCCCTTGTACTTAGATACTATTTTATCTTTCTTTTTTTGTTCACAAGCAACTGTAGCAAGAAGTAATACAAAAATAATGATCAAAGAATGCTTCATAAAAAGAATCGTATTTTGAGGAAAGCCTTTGTATTGTTTTATAAGAAAAAACGTGGAAACCTATTGCTTAGATTTCCACGTTTTCTTGCTTTTATTCAAATTAAACAACTGTTTTATTTAAATAAGTCTTAGTTTCCAACAATGGTAACGGTTTCGCCCACCCAACAGCCTACATTTACTGCTTTTCCTTGCATGGCATGGGTAAATACATCTTCCTTCGTTGGGAAATATCTTTTGGCATTGGCCATTCCTTTAGTATTGCCAGCTTTTTGGAACATATTGTAAGCGGCAATGTAAATAGCTTTTGCATGACAAGGGTTCTTAGGATTTGTTCCATTACAACTCTTACCACTTGCCATATACATATAGGCTACCATAGAATAAGCCTTGCTAGCTTGCTTTGGATCTAGCTTGGCAGCTTGAAATGCACTGGTACGCGCTGCTCCATAAGCACCATTACCTCTTTGCATGCTTGCCAATTGTAAATAAGCATCTGCTTTTTTCTTGTCGTCATCTGCCAATTCAATGGCTTTTTCTAAAAATCCTTGTGCTTTTTTCTTGTCGTCACGGTAGGCATTTACCAAGTTCATAGCACGACCATAGGTAGGCTTTTTCTTGAAAAGTTTTTCTGCTAGTTCAAGGAATAAAGGTTTTTTGGTGCAACGCTCTTCACCTTCTTTGGTATTTTTACTCGCTACAATCATACGAGCCAACAATTGCTCAATCAATTCTACATTGTCAGAATCAGCTTTGTATTTTGGCACGTAAAAGCGATAAATAAAATCACAATCTACCTTAATTACTGAGGCTAAATATCCATCTAGTTCAGTTTTGGTTTTCTCCCAGCCTTGCTTACCTGCATTTGCTTCGGCAATTTTAGTCAACTTTTCGTGCAATGCTAAAATCTGCTCTTCGTTCAATTGCTTGTTTCTCTTCTTAGTAGTTGCAATGGCCATGTAGTGAGTTACAACATTTGCTTCGGTAGCATTACCACTAATACCTATAATTTTTTCGTAAAGTTTGTATAAATCATCGGTACGGCGGCCAGTCCAGTAATAAGGAGCGTAGTAAGCTTTGTATTTCAACACAGTGGCTTCTTGTCCATAGTATTTGATACGCAAATCATACAAGTCCATCGCCTTGTCCTGAAATTTCACCTTGTCTTCCTCTTTCTTCTCATTGGCTGCTTTTTCGGCCAACCCGTGGTATACTTTGATACCTCTAATGTATACGTTTTTGTGCAACTCGGGATGGTTTTCTAACAACCACTCAAGAGCTGGGAGTGCTTCGGTATACTTTTTTTGTTTGGTGTTGTCTCCCAAAAGTGTGTATTTCTCTCTTACTTCTGCTGGCCAGGTGCTGGGGTTACCACCTTTGATGCCTTTTTGAGCCTGAGCATTGATTGATCCAGCAAACAATGCTATAAATGCAAATAAGAATAGTGAACGTTTCATCGTGTATAAAAATTTAATCAATTTTAGGTCTATAAAACCATCTATCATTAATTGTCGCGCCAAGATGTAGACGCACATATCGCTCCTGAACAAAACCATCCGATATGTTACCTTGTTGTCCTAGCACTACCGACAGATTCAATAATGATTTGTTTCTGTTTATTGGTAACGCAATACCAAAGCTTATCGACATATCTTGTACTTTTTCAGGGTCGATTGGGTTTTGTTTATATTGAAAGCCAGCTCGGTAGGTTATTCGATTCCAATAACCACGCAAACTGTTAAAATTTGGAGTGTATTCGCCACCTACGGCCACCCCAAGGGTATTTTGTAATGTTCCAGTACTATCGCCAATTCTAAAGTCAGACCAACTTTCCATCATTACATCAGCGGCTAATTGCCACTTAAGCGCATTTTCTACGCTTATCCCCAATCTTAATCGATTAGGCAAACGAATACTTGTGGCCTGATCGGTTACTAAGGTATCCTGCACAATAACCAAATCGTTTTCGTTTCTTCGGTCAAAAGCTATAAAGCGTTTTGCGTTGAGGTCAGTAGCCATTGTATAGGTAGCCCCTACATTCAAAAACAGCGTTTTATTTAATTTTTGGTGGTAAGAAATACCTGGCTCTAAAAGTAAATCATTGACTCTTGTGCGATTGAAATAAGTCACACTGGTACGATTGGTTCCAGATACCAAATTGGCAGTAGATTCATCGAATATTGAACCAAACAACCAATTTACTTTTAAACCCAGCATCAAACGGCGAGCAATGCCTACACTATTGGTCAAAAATATAGAATTGAGTCCTCCTTCTCCTTTTTGAGTCAAATCACTGAAAAAATCAGTATTTGCTACTTTTATCCTAGATACATTTTCATAATTGATGGTACTGTACGGTACTAAACCCAAGCCAGTAGTCCAGGTTTTACCAATAGGAAAAGCCAATGCTACATAGTTATAACTGGCTCCAAAGTCTTGTTGAGAATCAGTACTATTTCGGAGGGTTTTCATTTGCCCCATCACTCCAGCTTCAAATACTGTATTGCGTGAGCGGGCAAGCAAGGCAGGGTTTACGTTATTGTATATATTGAGGAAATTGATAGAGTTATTACTTGCTCCTACACCTCCCATACCCACCTGATGGGCAAAAGTATTGCTAAACATTTCACCAATACCTACTTGTGAGTAAGGAGAATTTCCAAAATCCTGAGCAAATCCTAAACGTATTAACCCAGTAAAACAT
>DMXI01000598.1 GCA_003483885.1 Microscillaceae bacterium | reverse complement strand
CGTATTGTTAGTATTGGTAGTATTGGCACAGAATTCTAAAGGTGGTGGATTGAACAGTACATTTGGTGGAGGAGGTTCTAATCAAATGATTGGTGTAAAGAAAACTACCGATTTGTTAGAAAGAATTACCTGGGGATTGGCAATTGCGCTTTTTGTGCTCACGTTGGCCACTAAGGTTCCCGCAATTACAGGTATTGGAGCTAGCTCTAGCGATTCAAACCCAGAAGGAATCGAAGCGAATCCTACTCCAAAAATCAACGGTAATCCTAATGCTGTACCACAAGGTAAGACACTTACCCCTAACGGAAACAAAAAACCTGCTGCTGGTGACAATAAAAAACCAGCTAACACTGATTCTGATAAGAAATAAACTACCTTATTGGTAAACAATACATAGATAAGGAGGTACATCTCAGGTGTGCTTCCTTTTTTTATGTATTTGTTGGTGTAATCAGTGGTTTTATTACATCTATTTTGGCTTTTTTTTGATGGTGCAAGTATATTTGTTGGCAAGACCCTCTAGGGAACACAAGGAATATACATACTACTAACAATCAAAAAATTACCAACTTATATGTTATCTCAAAAACTGTTATTGATCCCTTTGCTAATGCTGGCATTCGCCTGTCAAAAAAAATCCCAAGGCGAAAAACAAGACTCTACCAAAACCAGTAATACTACCAAGACGATAAAAACTATAGATCGCCCACCACCCACCAAACAATACAAAAAAATTGTAACCATCGGTAAAACCGTTACCCAAATTGTGTTTGCACTGGGCGAAGGCAAAAAAGTAGTAGCCGTAGATCGTAAAAGCTCTAACGACTCTTTGCCTTTGGTAGGCTACGGGCGCATCCTTAGAAGCGAATTAGTGCTCAAACACGAGCCTGACTTGGTGCTATCTGATATAGAAGGAAGCTCCGAAGAAATTATGAATGATGTAGCCGCTGAAGATATTGATTATATCCGCTACCATAATTCTCCTAGTATAGATTCTACCAAAGCGCTTATTAGGGAAATTGCCTGGAGGCTTAATAAAAAGCCCGCAGGCGAAAAGCTAATCGCTAGCATTGATAGTACCATCAATACTATTCCAGACATAAAAAAGGGGCGTAAAGATACGGTGCGCGTGATGTATGTACTGGCCAGAGGAGTAAATCTGGTGGCAGCAGGGCAAAAAACTGCCGGAGATGCCATCATTCGGTTGGCCATCGCCAAAAACGCCACCAATGCACTGGCCATAGAAGGAATGAAACGACTTACTCCCGAAGTAATGATGCGTGCCAATCCCGATTATATCTTGATGAGTGACAAAAGCTGGAACAGTGTGGCCAGCAAAATTTTTGAAATTCCAGCACTTTTTGACTCTCGGGCTCGTCGCTTGGGGCGGATTATTCATATGGATGAACATGCATTGACAGGATTTGGCCTGGATACCCCAAAAGCAGCCGCTGAACTTTGTAAAAAGTTGTATAAATGATATAACTTTGGAGCCTGAAAACTAAATGATAAAGCAATGAATAACGAGGAAAGTATTGCGTTCTTGCAAAAGCTTGAGGAAGTGATTCAAGACCGACTAGCCAACCCTACTGAAGGTTCTTATACTTCTAAAATTGCCCAAAAAGGCGTAAATAAAGTAGCCCAAAAAGTAGGAGAAGAAGCAGTAGAAACCGTGATTGAAGCTACTAATGGCACCGATGAGTTGCTCAAAGAAGAATCTGCGGATCTGATCTACCACTTGCTATTACTATTAAACTACAAAGGGATTACCTTGAGCGATGTGGTAAAAGTACTAGAAGAAAGACATAAATAGCCGAATGGTTTATAGTTGATTGGCCCTGTTTGATGGCATCCTACAAAACCCCAAAATACTCTCGAGTGTTTTGGGGTTTTGTTTTTTTATCCCTGATAGTCAGGCTACTAAATAAATAGTTGAAAAGTTTTTGAAAAAAAAGCTCCAGCTCAATCAATTACTCGAGTAATAATTACTGAATACTTTTTACCAACAAGTTGCTTTAACACTTTAACCTCTATAGCCGTTAGGCTTCACAAGCGAAAATACTCAGTAGTATGAAGAATATTCTAAGATTTTAATGGGTTTTAGATTGAAACATTGAAAAAGACCATCCCGTTTGGGGTGGTTTTTTTTGTGGTTTTGGCAAGCTTTTCCAACAAATAACCGTTAATAAGAGTAATTACATTGAAAGTATATAATTGCAATAGAACATTCCTGAAATACATCATTCTTTGGAGTGTTGAGCGCTTTATCACATTTTAAACAATTTGAACACATGAGATTGACTCGTTACTTTTTTTCTTTGGCACTACTTTTAACTTTTGCGGTAGCTACCCAAGCCCAATCAGCAAAGGAACTTATTACCCGTAAATGGCAATTTGACGTAGACGAAGTAATTAAACTAATGCCCAAAGCCCAGCAAGAAGAAATGAAAAATGCGCCACCAGAGCAAGTTGCTATGTTTAAGCAAGTGATTGCCCAATCTTATTTTCATTTTAAGTCTGATGGCACTATTGAAGCCAAAATTCCAGGAGGTGGACCTAACCCCGACGAAATGAATTGGAAGCTTACCAATGGAGGAAAGACCTTAGTAACTACCGAAAAAAACGGAAAAGTAAACAAGGCTAGTATTGTAGAGCTTACGAATAAAAAATTAATCATAGAAGCTGAAATAGAAAATGAAGGAACTCAACGTATGGTATTTGTTCCTTTCAAGGACTAAGTTTTCTTATCTATATAAATAAATACAAAAAAACTCCTCAAGTCTTTGGTCTTACCGTTAGGGAGACCAAAGAGGACATTGTAGGGTCTCGCTTTGCTAAGACCCTACAAGATGTGGCTATTTTAGGTATTTTTGGAGCTAATACAAAAATGTAGATAAACATAGTTTACAGTCATTATACTAAGCTTATCTATATAAATACAAAAAAGCCGAGCTACTCAGTAGTTCGGCTTTTTTGTGGGGTATGGCGTAAGTTTATTCCTTGTCCGATTTGTTAGAGACCTGTGGAGTACTCTTGTAAGAAATGGCGTGGTTCAAATGCTCGTTGAACATGGTAATGAAGTTGGGTAAAAACTCCTTGTCTTCTGAAAAGTACAAGTTAGCATTCCCTCTATCCGTATCTTCCCAAAAAGTAGGGCTTGATGTTTCCAGTCTTTTGCAAATACTAATAATGTCTTTGCCCAGATCATCGCCTCCAATGTAGTGATGATCTTCCAAAATGTCTTCAATAATTGCCTCCACCAATGATTTTTTGTCTACACGTAAATAGTACAAGGCCATCGCAATGTGGAACAAACGAATGTTTTGATTGAAGCGTCGCTTATGAGTAAGATCCTGGTCATAACCCGCCAGGTTGTCTATTTGTAAGAAAATATCCAATAATTCCTCTTGTAGCGAAATAGGCAACTCATTTTTGCTTACCTGCACCAAAATTTTCTTCATCTCCCAAGTAAATACGTCTACCAAAAATGCAAACGAAGGTTCTTTTAAGCTATGGCGATAAATTTCGCTGACGTAGATTTTCAAATAAAAGAAGCTTTTCTTGGTATGCTGCAAAAAGCGGTGATTCACCATTTCTTTGATAAATTCGCTATAGTGGAAAATGGCATTATATAAGTTACGAGCTTCCCCGTTACGGAGCCCATGCTTGATACCAAAACGCAAAAATGTATTGAAACGAATAATAGTGGCATTGATCAACGGGTCATCTTTTTGCTCTATGGCAGCTTTGCCACAACTGGCTAGCTCAGAAGCACACAACGATGCCAAATCAAAGAAATCCTTATCTATCAACTTAAGGTAAGCGTTGCCAAACAAGCGATACCCTTTTTGTTCATAAAAAGTGCGTTCTTTTTCAATATCATCAAACTGTCCCGTCATGGTCTTAAACGACACATCGTTGCGGATCAAAGTACTAATCTTGAAAAAGGTAGGGTTGATTTGGTCTTTGATCTTAATGTAAGAGCGAATTGTTTCCCCCATTTTATTGATGACATCCCCTTTGGGTTCCTTAAATGATACATACTCAAGCAGATCATCCATTTGGTTGAGCGACTCAAATAAGCGATGTTGGTAACTGGAAACTGTTTTAGGGTTTTCGAGTAGGGGTTGGTTGGCTGGATGCACTAAACGCTCCAGGCGTACCATATTATCGGCAAATATTTTCTCGATCACATTGCTGGTTTTGGTATAGCGCAAGATGTACAATACATAAGGAATAGCCAACAACAAGGCAATGGGCAGCATGACATAGGTATTGAGCAAGATATTGACCTTATAAGCCTGGTTGTTTACCAATTCAATTTGTAAGAATAAGTTATGTACTGAGCCCGAAGTAATGTACCATACATATAATAAACTGGTTTGGTCGCTAATGTAAAGGTCAATGAGTTTGGGGGTACTTTGCGAAGCAATAGAAATTACAATAATCAGGGTACCAAGCACCAATCCAAGTAAAGTAAGCCAGATTTCAGGGGCAAAATCAATGATCAAACGACTTTGAGATTTTAGAAAGCTCTCCAATACTGGGATTTTGTTAGCAGGAATAACTGTGCTAAAAAAAATGTCCGCTAAAAACACACAAAGCAACACAAATAAAAAAGTAAGTCCTGATTGGTATTTTCTAAAGAAGCTATCTAGACTAATAGAAAAATGTAAATATCTATTATTTCTCATGGGGAATATCTTGGAAACCAAAGCCTTTCCAGAAGAAAACTTTGATGAATGTTAGTATTAAAAGGCTACACCTGCTTACGACTCGTTAAATTAGCTATTATTTGGTTGAAATCAAACAAAAAACCAGGGCTTGGCGGAAAGAAAGGCCTGGATGTTATGTATGTTCAAAACCCATTTTGTTACAAAAAATACCTAACCACGCAAACCTTAATGCCTGAAATACCCCCAAAGGCAATAGATCATTTTGTAACTTTCATTTTATTCGGTAGCATTCTGTACCTTTTTTGTTATATTGAAGCTTAAATTTGATCAAATTGAATAAATAACATCATGCATTTAATCCAACAATCAAACGAAAATCATCAGGGTATCAATCAAGCATCTGTGCAAAGACAAGCAGAAAATCAAGCTGCAAAAGACAACAATAAACCAACCTCTGCCATTCAGGCCAAACAAGCTCCTTTACAGCGAAAACACAAACCTCCCATTCAGACCAAACAACAGCCCATACAACGCAAACATAAATCAACCATTCAGGCCAAACAGCGACCAGTGCAGCGACAAACCGAAGCAAGCAGCTCAGCGGGCAGTGCCAGCGAGTCGCAGATAAAACACAATGTGAGTGTGCTCAAAGGCCAAGACGTTACGCAAGCCAAAGTCCATTATAACTCCAGCGAACCAGCCAAGATCAATGCAGCAGCGTATGCCCAAGGTAACGAAGTGCATTTGGCATCAGGGCAAGAAAAACACCTGGGGCATGAGCTTACCCATGTAGCCCAACAAATGGGTGGACAAGTAACCGCTAACCAACAGGCAAACAATGGCTTGGTGAACATCAATGATGATCCTAAACTGGAAAAAGAAGCCGATGAGATAGGCACCAAAGCCAGTCAGGGAACCACCCTCCAGGCAAAAATGCCCCAAAGTGCTACTGCCGCGCATCCCTCTGCTCCGGTAGTACAACGGTATATGGTATATGGCGAAAAAGACCAGCATAATTTTGTTTCTGAGGAGCAATATAATACCATTCATACTCACACGCCTGCCGATGAAAAAAAGGCTTACGAGGATAAATGGAACTACAAAAGTCAAATGGAAACCTTCGATAAACGGTACAAAAGGCAGGAGAGTAAGGGTAAACTTTCTGATAAAAATAAAAGAAAAAAAGAAGGCTGGCGACATCCTCAACGTCGAGATTTGTATGTATCAGATGATGGACGTATGGCAGTAGAGCACCATACCGCTACTGAAAGTGTAACAGTGAAAGATGAAGCAGGTAATGCAAAAAAAGGCAGTGATAATCTTGATCTAACTACAAGGGTATCTAAAAACATTTCATCTCAAGCCTGGGCCGATGAAACATTGATCAACGAAGCCAATGCTAAACTAAAAGCCAATAAGGCCTATGTCACCCTAAAAACAGTAGCTTCTGACTTAGTGGTAGGCGATATTCCCCGAACGGGAGCAGCAAACCCCAGCAAAGGACGATTCAAGAAAATAATGCCAGTGCGAATACGTGGCGGACAAGAAGAGGAGATGACTAAAGAAGCCAACATGGATAAGGTAGCTTATGGGCCTTATAGTACCACAGACCCGCTCAAAACCCAAGATTGTGGAAATGCCAATCTTTTACTGATGGGTAGTATTCAAGAAGGAGAGACAAGAGGGTTATTTGAACGCCTTTATAACAGTCCAGGTGGTTTGCCTGAGCTAGGGGTTGGCAGTGCTCACAATACCATTAAAACACGTATCCAGCAAATCATGAAGGCAGAGTTTCCGAATGAAACGGAATACGATGATGTAGAGAAAGCTTACAAAGCGTATGAGAAGTTGGCCAAAGAACAAAACGAAGCAAACCGAGAAAAAAGAAATGCTGGTGAAGCTGAAGAGAGAAGTATAGATTCTGCTTATGGACTGAATGCCTACGCTCGACCGGACTTGGGGCAGGGAATAGTGACTGCTGCAGCAAAGTACTCCGAAGACGCTGCTGGGTATAACTTTCATTATGCCACCAATGTAATGCAAAGCGCTAATAGTGGAGACTATATGGCTTTAGAAGGGATTGCACCTGGGACCAATGGAGATAAAACTCCTTTGGTAACCACTACTTGGTATTTTACTATGTATGGTACCCGAGCAGATCAGTCATTTCACGAACGATTAGAAGACCGCAGCGTGGTTCAATCTCCCAATGTATCTTCAGTGGTAGACAGAAGAAGGTAAACATTGAAGGATGAGGTATTTAAAGTATTGGGTAGTCATTGGTTTATCATTACTTTGTGCTATGGAAAACATTGCCCAGAATAATTTGCCCATTTGTACCAGTAGGGCCGATATCAAGGCCCATAGTGGTCAACGGGTACTGGTTTTTGGCCATCGGGCTACCCATTACGGTCTACCGCATCAACCTTACATACTTTTGCTGGAAAAAAATGAGTGGATTTTTTTAGGCAATGAAAACTTTTACCAAGGGAAACAATACCAAAACTCCTACCTGTTGATTGAGGGAGTGATATCACCTACCAATCAAGGTTTTGAACTGTCTAAGTTTTCCTCTAAAAACTCATTTCCATACCCTCAGCGTCCGCCCGAAAAAGAACCCGAAAAAACGATTCGAAATCATCCGGTATTTACCAAAGTGCATCAAATTCAGGGCATACCTATTTGTCACAACAGCGAAGACTTGAGCAAAAACCTGAATCGATGGGTATTAATTTATGGCTTGTTTTCCCAAAAAAATGATCAAACCCTTTACTTTCAATCTGGTCAGGAGTCACCTGGATTTCAGTTGGAAGTCAACGCCTACAATCACCGCTTAAAAAATGATTTGAGGCCAGGGCTTGTAATTGCTCGCTTTGATCAGGTAAATGCACCACCTGCCAAAGTGCTACATTGGCAATTGCTACCTTTTTGTACTACCGAAGCCGAAGTAGCAGCCCACGCTGGGGAAATCATCGCCGTAAAAGGCAAAATGGTGGGCAAAGGCAAAAAACACCAAAAGTTCCCATTTCTTGAAATGGCCGATCAAACTTATATCTATTTTTCCGACTACCCCAAAAACTTTAAAAGTAGCCCCAAAACGAAAAACAAACCCCTATTTGTCATAGCCAGAGTACTGAATAAGGATGTGTTTTTTGATTTTACGCCATCGGTTTTTCTTCCGGGCTATACCCACACCTACTTCAAAAATATATATTGGTACGGCTACTAATATGCCTTTTACCAGTTTGCCGCCCTACTCCTGAACAATAAAAATTAACTTTTAGAAAAACGAATTGTTAGTGTCATAGGCAAATAGCCCCCTTTTTTAGAAAAAGCTGAAATTATACCAATCCGCTCTGATAATCCGTACAAGTTTATGGCTGGAAGCCTACTGATATTGCTCACTCGGCAGAGCCGAGCGAGTACCCGCTTGGCTCTGCCGAGTGGCAACTACCCAAGGGCCTCTGGCCCGTTTGAGAAAAAGCTGAAGTTACCCCTAAATAGCATACAATGAAAAAACAGCATTTACCTACCAAAATTTGTGTAGTGTGTGGACGCCCCTTTGCCTGGCGCAAAAAATGGGAGAAAGTATGGGACGAAGTAAAGTACTGTAGCAAGCGTTGTCGGTCTAATCGTAGCAGTAAATAACCATTTAAAGTAAGTAGTGTAAGGTATGAATACAGTCAATATTATTTTTCCTCATCAGTTGTTTGCCCAAAGCCCTTTGGCGATTAAGCAACACCCAGTATACATAATAGAAGAATGGCTGTTTTTTAAACAGTACCCATTTCATCAACAAAAAATCGCCTTTCATCGAGCCAGTATGCAATTTTATGCCGATTATTTACAGGACAAAGGCTGTGAAGTACACTATATTGCTGCACAGGATGAATTATCGGACATTCGCAAGTTGATGGTACACTTAAAATCTGAAGGGATAGAACAAATCCATTGCATCCATCCAGCGGATAACTGGCTGGAGAAGAGAATTATCAATACTGCCAAAAAACAAGAAATCGCGATTCAACTCCATTCAAACCCACTTTTTTTGAATAGTCTGGAAGATTTAGAGCCTTTCTTTAAGAGTAAAAAGAAGAAGTTTTTTCAGACCAAGTTTTACATCGAGGAGCGCAAAAAACGACAAATTTTAGTAGAAAATGACCTAAGCCCAATAGGAGGCAAGTGGAGCTTCGATACCGAAAATCGCAAGAAATATCCTCGTAAAAAAGTGCCACCCTATGTCCAGTTTCCAGATACCAATGCCTTTTACGAAGAAGCCAAAACCTATACTCAACAATACTTTAGCGATAATCCAGGAAAATTGAGCAACACCCCTTTGTATGCAACCAACTTTGCCGATGCCGAAGCTTGGCTACAGGCATTTTTAGAGCAACGCTTTGTAGAATTTGGACCTTATGAAGATGCCATTGTACAAGAAGAAAGTATTTTGAACCATAGCGTGCTTACCCCAATGCTTAATGTGGGGTTATTGACTCCTCAGCAAATATTGGATAAAACCCTGGAGTTTGCGCAGCATCAGGAAGTTCCATTGAATTCCTTGGAAGGTTTTATCCGGCAGATTATCGGCTGGCGAGAGTTTATCCGAGGGGTATACCAATACAAGGGCACCGAAGAGCGCACCAAAAACTATTGGGGCTTTACCCACAAAATACCTGCATCGTTTTACAATGGAACCACTGGAATTTTGCCCATAGACATTACCATCAAAAAAGTGCTTAAAACAGGTTATTGTCATCATATAGAGCGACTGATGGTGCTGGGGAATTTTATGGTCTTGTGTGAGTTTGACCCTGATGAGGTATATCGTTGGTTTATGGAGTTGTTCATTGATGCTTATGACTGGGTGATGGTGCCCAATGTATATGGAATGAGTCAATTTGCCGATGGAGGATTGATGTCTACCAAGCCCTATATTAGCGGTAGCAATTATTTGATGAAAATGAGCAATTACCCAAAAGGAGAGTGGCAAACTACCTGGGATGCGCTGTTTTGGCGATTTATGCACGTACATCGTGATTTTTTCCAAAATAACCCTCGCTTGGGCATGTTGGTCAAAAGCTTTGACAAAATGGACGATGCAAAACAAGAGGGATTTTTGAAGACTGCGGAGGAGTATTTAGAGAAGTTGGGTTAAGTTGCTGGATGTGAAACGTTGATTGTTACATGGTTCCATTGTTTCGCCATGCATCGCGCAACAATGGAACAATACAGCAATGTAACCATTCTTATTTTGGCCTGTAGCCGATATCAAAATTTAATTTCATACACAAAAATGTTATAAATCTGTTTCAGATAAAAGCTTTTTTACTAGCTTTGAAAACCCTATTTTTTAGGGTTTTTCAGGAAAAATATTATTCATACAATATAAATAAAGCCCTCCAATGCTAGCCAAAACCTACGGAAGTGCGGTATATGGTGTCAATGCCTATCTTATTACGATTGAAGTAAATGTAACCCAAGGAACCAAGTATTTTATGGTTGGATTGCCCGACAATGCAGTCAAAGAAAGCCAACAACGAATAGAGTCAGCCATTAAATATTTGGGCTACAAAATGCCTCGCCAAAAAACGGTGATCAATATGGCTCCGGCCGATATTCGCAAAGAGGGAGCCGCTTATGACCTACCCATTGCACTGGGTATTATGGCTGCTTCAGATCAATTGAATCCAGACCTTTTGGACAAATACGTGATTATGGGGGAGTTGGCATTAGATGGTGGGTTGCGTTCGGTCAAAGGAGTATTGCCTATTGCCATCGAGGCCCGCAAAAAAGGTTACAAAGGCTTTATTTTGCCCAAAAGCAATGCTCAAGAGGCCGCCATTGTGAATAACTTAGACATTATTGGGGTAGAAAATCTGCAGGAAGCTATAGACTTTCTGAACGGCACCTCTTCTATAGAACCTATGGAGAACAATACTCGAGAGATTTTTTTTGATACGCTCAATAATTATTCGGCAGATTTTGAGCATGTACAAGGGCAAGAAAACATCAAGCGGGCAATGGAGATTGCGGCGGCAGGAGGACACAATGTCATTATGATTGGCCCCCCTGGTGCTGGTAAGACGATGTTGGCCAAGCGATTGCCTTCAATTCTACCTCCGTTGACTTTACACGAAGCCCTCGAAACCACCAAAATACACTCGGTAGCGGGTAAAATGCCCGCCAACTCATCTTTGATTTCTATTCGGCCTTTTCGTTCACCTCATCACACCATTAGTGATGTGGCATTGGTAGGAGGGGGAGGAGTACCCCAACCAGGAGAAATTTCTTTGTCGCACCATGGAGTACTGTTTTTAGACGAATTGCCTGAATTTAAGCGCAGTGTATTGGAAGTATTGCGTCAGCCTTTGGAGGAGCGCATGGTAACGATTTCACGAGCCAAAATATCGGTAGATTTTCCTGCCAACTTTATGCTGGTTGCCAGTATGAACCCTTGCCCTTGTGGCTACTACAATCACCCTGAAAAGGAATGTGTATGTGGGCCAGGTGTGGTACAACGATACCTAAATAAGGTAAGTGGCCCGTTGTTAGATCGCATCGATTTACACGTAGAGGTAACTCCGGTTTCTTTTGATGAAATGACCGCGTTACGCAAAAGCGAAACCAGCGAAAGTATACGAGAACGAGTAATTAAAGCTCGGGAAATTCAAACCGAACGATTCAAAGAAGAAAACAGCATTCATTCCAACGCAATGATGCCTCCTCCAATGGTCAAAGAGGTTTGTACCATCAATGCCGCTGGTAAAACCTTGCTCAAAACTGCGATGGAACGCTTGGGGCTTTCAGCTCGGGCCTATGATCGTATCCTGAAAGTATCGCGCACCATTGCTGACTTGGCCCATAGCGAAGAGATCAAGATAGAACATTTGGCTGAAGCCATTCAGTATCGAAGCCTGGATCGGGAAAATTGGGCGGGTTAGACAATGAAAAATGAGCGCGAAGCGAGGTTAAGGAACAGGGATCAGGGAACAAGAGCAGTACGAAGCATAGAGAGGAGCTAGGATAAAGGAGCAACACGCAAGGCTTAGCCAAAGGCTAAAAGCTAAAGACCAATGGCTGTCAGTTTCTACAAAATCCAGACTATAAACCAAAAACTAAGGATTAAAAATAATGGAAGAAGCAAACCAATCTGAAGAAGAAAAAGCATCGTGGGATACCTACATTGCCAGCTACGAAGATGGAAAACCGGGCATTACAACCCTACGGATGGATTTGATCGAATACGCCCCAGTAGAAGAGTTTCCTCAGCTATTGGTGATAGGTTTTGCCTTTGAAGGACAGCCCGATAGTGGGTTCCCTAAGGAAGAGGAACGAGATAAGATTTATGAAATAGATGATGCCATTCTTGAGTTTATGTCGGATAATACAGATGGTATACATGTAGGCTCGTTTACTTATGATGGCAAAAGACTGAGTTATTTTTATTTAAATGAAGTGAAGGATATTGAAACCCAACTCGATAATTTTTCTAATACTCAATTACCAGAAGTAGAGCTTTTTGTAGATCAGGAAGAAGACAAAGCCTGGGACAGTTACCTGAAGTTTTTGTATCCCAGCGACGATATTTTGCATTATATGTACGACCGTGACGTGGTGATGCAACTCGAGAAACACGGTGATCCGCTGGTAACACCTCGTAGGGTGGATCATTGGGTATATTTTGAAAATATGGATGATTTGGGGCGCTTTTCTGCTGAAGTGGCCAAGCTGGGCTTTCAAACCGAAGGTATCAACGAAACCAATCAGGGAGAACATCCTTATCAGTTGACACTGTGGCGAGAGGATGCAGTAGAACTAGACACCATTTATGAGGTAACTTCTGAACTAAGGGAAATGGCACAACAGTTTAAGGGCGCTTACGATGGCTGGGAAACAAGTGTTGTAAATCCTGAGGGATAACAAGTTGACTTAATAAAATATCCACAAGCCTGTTCATGAGTGATTGAGCAGGCTTTATTATTTACCCAGAAATTTTATGATGAAGGGCTTAGACAGAGGTATCAAAAAAGAGTGATTCACCACAAAGCTTTTAAGACTAAGAAGTTGTATCAACTTTTAGGATGTTGTTTAAAACTTGTCCTGTAAGGATCCTGCTTTTGGTTGATAACAAAGCGGTTTTCCCTGACGAGCCGCATTGGTGTCAACTTAATAGTGAATTTATTTGAATAGAAATAACTTGTAACTATTTGATTTTAAGTTTACTAACTTGGAAAACATAGACTTGATTTCCGCCTTAATACGTTGCCGTTAAGAACTTGAGAAACGAAGGCGTTAAAAACAGATCACTGACCGAGGTACGAGGGAATGTTTGATATGTTTAGCCGCAGTGTAACAAGTTTAGGCAAGTCGTATTACAGCGGTGGCCTTTTAGCCTTTGGCAGAGCTCAGCACAGCATAGCTGTAGCTATCGGTTTTGCTTCGTTTTTTTGGCTATAGAAAAAAGCTTAAAAATCAAGTACTTAAAGCCTCAACAGCCCTTCATTTTTTTCTATAGCCAAAAAAACGAAGCAAAAAAGGCCATCGCTGTATTTTGTTGTAGCTAA
>DMXI01000395.1 GCA_003483885.1 Microscillaceae bacterium | reverse complement strand
ACAATTTTTTCGGTGCGGGCATCCCCCATGGCTTCTTTGGTGCCTGGACAGCAAGGGTTGATTCGCCACAATTGAATAGAAATTTCTTGGGGAATGTCTTCATAGCCGCCCAAAAAATTGCGGGCTCCCGATAGAATGGTGCAAAAGTTATGTTCAGGGTCTTTTTTCCAAATGTCTTTCTCTATAGCTCGACCTCGTGCCCAATTGCCCCCCAGCCACATATCATCGGTTGCGCCCCAATAACCCCAGCTTAGTGAGTTTTCGTGTAGGTAACTTTCTTTTTCTACCAAGGGGTCTTTATCATCTCCGTTTACACCCCGAGATTCAAATAGATCAGCCAGTTCCATCAAACGAGCCCCCGCTTTTTTGTGGAAGCGGTCAATGCTGGCAATATCAAAACGAGTTACGCCCTTTTCAATCAAAGTATCCAGAATCTCCCCCGTGAGTAAGTCCCCATTGGTTTGTAGCATGATTTGGGTATGGGTAGGATAGCGCTCCTTCAAGCGATCCAATATGGTGTACAACTTTTGCCTTTCGGCTAAGGGTTCGCCTCCTGAAAGAATGATGCGATCAATTTTAGGAGGGAGGTTCTCAATAATTTGCAGGCATTCTTCTTCAGAAATGCGTGCTCCCTTGGGGCCTGATAAATTATAACAGTGGGCACATTGGTCATTGCATAGTTGTGTAAATACCCAATATACCGATTCTATGTGTTCAAAGTTTGTTTTCATTTTTTTGTTCATTAGTCCACAGACGACGGTCCACAGTCCATAATCAAGTCCTGTTATTTAAAAACTGTGGACTATTGTCTACGGACTATGGACTAATGTACTGCTTCCAAAACTCAATTTCTGCTTTCGCTCCAGTTTGTTTGTCTTCTATAAATTCATTCAGGGATTGAAAAGTTCGCAACTGCCCATTTTGCATCAAGGCAATTTGGTCTCCCATAAGCATGGCTTCTTTTACATCATGGGTCACAAACATACCCGTGATCTGGTATTGAGCAATCATTTGTTTAAGCAAATCCTGCATTTGCTCCCGAGTGCCAGGGTCCAGGCTACCAAAAGGTTCATCCAACAACAAAAGCTGTGGTTCTATGATCAGTGCTCGACCAAACGAAACCCGTTGTTTTTGCCCTCCAGAGATCTGATGGGGCATTTTGTGTGCCTGGTCGCTTAGCCCCAGTGCGTTTAACAATTGATTGGTTTTGTCCTGAATGAGTTTTTTGGGTTGTTTTTGTAGCTTGAGGCCAAAGGCAACATTCTCGAATACATTGAGATGAGGAAATAACAAACTCTCTTGATACAAGTATACAATTTTGCGTCGGTGAGGAGGAATGTGTAATACGCTCTGCCCATGTACCTTTACATCGCCTTGATCGGGGTACTCCAGACCTGCCAAAATCTTGAGCAAAGTGGTTTTACCGCTTCCTGATTTACCCAAAATACTCAGTACCTGATTCTTAGCCAATGATAGTTGAATATCTTGTAGGATGAGATTGTTTTGATAGGTTTTAGAAAGTTGACTTACTTCTAACATAAACGCCACAATTTGGATTACGAAACCATAAATTTACTGGATTCGGACAGAAGACCACATCTTTTCTAAAATATTGCTGATTGGTATTATACCAATCCTTTGCGAAAATCCATACAAGTTGTGTTAGCTTTGGTCTCAGCCTTATCCAGTGGCCGTTAAGAACTTGAGTAACAGAGTCGTCCCGAGACCTAATATTTTGTTCAAAATACACCAACGAAGATGACAGACTGCCGCGTCAAAAACGTATCGAAGTACTCAATGCTTCCAAAAAGTTGACGTTTTTTCCTCGCAGAGACATACGCGGGTTGTTGTTTGCGAAAGGTTTCGGCTGAACTTAGAGGTAAACCCACTACTTAAATCCGAAACTTTGTGGCAACCTTTTAGGGTGGCATTTTCACAATTTTCTAAGGTTGTCATCGGTAAGGGCAGCGGATTACTTGTTTGAGCGCAGCGAGTTTAATCCGTTGAGATGAAGTGAAGCAAGTTTAGGTAATACTGGGTACAGCCGCGGCATTTTTTGGTTCGTTCCATCCCTTTTAGCTGGCTCAATATCCACTGGATATTGTCCTGCTGAAGAAAAAATGAATGGCTTTACCAAACACGAGACTTAAAGCTTAAACTCAACTTAGTCCTGTACGGATTTTCAGTGAGGTTTAGTATTACACAACTGTTGCCTTCATAATCAAGGTAGCCATAGTGATGAATAGTGGAGTGGAGATGAAATAGGGTGATGCCTTCAGGACATTGAGATATAAGGGGGACTAGATAAGCCCTTTGTTTTTAGCGACTCTTTCTTCCAAAAACACCTTGATTTCGTCGTAAGACTCAATCGCATTGGGGATATATACCACTCGGGCATTTTTAATGGTATTGTTTTCGGACAAGAGGTAATACATGTGATTCCAAAAACCACTTTGTCTTAAGACCAACCCCAGCTTGTTTTCTCGCATATGAGTAAGGTTGTCGAGCGGAATTAGTGACGTGGTAAGGCGGCTTCCTCTACGCACAATTTTGTCTGCCTGGATCTCGATGATGGTGTTTTCAAGAGGAGTATTGTTGGTGTAGTAGCGAATGGTAGCCGTGAGGGCTGCAATCAGGATAATCAATGTCATGAGTTGCCAATGGAGGCCTACGTTAAGCACAATTAGGATGAGCACCAGCAATAAGGTGGTAACAATGCTGGGTATTTGCTTGTGTAAGAAGAGTGTTTTTTTGAAGGGAATCAACTTTTTTTCGGCCATCATAAACAAACCCGTAAGCTGTAGCGCAGGGGAGGGGCGACGTTTTTGGGGTTGGTACCTGCTAGCCGGTGATTTTAACAGTTCAGCATTACGCTGGGCTTTCTTTAATAAATCGTGGTAGTTTTCCCAAAATTTTTCCTGAGTTTCCTTGGGTTTGGAAGGATTGAGTGCTTGTTGTGTCTTAATTCTATCGAAAGTATTCCACATTTGTCTTGCTTCTTGTTCAAGAATTTGGGTATTGATGGGCAATTGTTTCGACATATGTGGAGATAGAAAATGGCTGACAATTTGTTTTTGGCGACAAAAATATACTACAAAAATTGATCTTTTTCAACCAAAGCAGGGAATAAAAAAACCAAACACTGAAAGTCTCAATGTTTGGTTTTATATGATTTTCTACAGAAAAATGACTATTGCTTATCTTCAGCAGCAGGTGCTTTTTCCTGTTTTCCGTTGCTTTTTCTTTTCTTAACAGCTTGCTCAGGATCTTCTCCGTTGATTTTTGCGCGAATGCTGATTTCCAACTCTTCAAATAGATCAGGGTTATCCAAGATCAATTTCTTCACTTTGTCGCGTCCCTGGTCTAGTTTAGAACCTTTGTAAGAGAACCAAGAACCCGATTTCTTGATGATGTCAAGCTCTACTCCCAAATCTAGAATTTCACCTACTTTGGAAATACCTTCTCCATACATAATGTCAAACTCTACTACTTTGAAAGGAGGAGCTACTTTATTTTTTACCACCTTTACGCGAGTACGGTTACCAGTTACATTGTCTGCACTTTCTTTGATTTGGCCAATACGACGGATATCCATACGAATAGAAGCGTAAAACTTCAAGGCATTACCACCTGTGGTGGTTTCAGGGTTACCAAACATTACCCCAATTTTTTCACGCAATTGGTTAATGAAAATACAAGAACAACTGGTCTTGTTGATGGTTCCGGTTAATTTTCTCAAAGCTTGTGACATCAAACGAGCCTGTAGACCCATTTTGCTGTCTCCCATTTCACCTTCGATTTCTGCTTTAGGTACCAAAGCCGCTACCGAGTCAATCACCATAATGTCGATGGCACCAGAACGGATCAAATGTTCAGCAATTTCTAAGGCTTGTTCTCCATTATCTGGCTGCGAAATCAATAGGTTTTCGGTATTGATTCCTAATTTTTCGGCGTAAGATTTATCAAAAGCGTGCTCCGCATCTACAAAGGCCGCAATACCTCCTAATTTTTGAGCTTCGGCAATACAGTGCATGGCCAAAGTAGTTTTACCTGATGATTCAGGACCGTAAATCTCGACTACTCTACCACGAGGTATACCTCCAACGCCAAGTGCTATATCCAAACCCAATGATCCAGTGGGGATTACTTCTACCTCTACTACTTGTTCGTCGCTCAAACGCATCACAGTACCCTTTCCATAAGCTTTATCCAATTTTTCCAGGGTCATCTGGAGGGCCTTTAGTTTTTCTGTAGTGTTGTTATTTGACATAAGAAAAGTGCGTTAAAAAATGATTTGATTGATAAGTTATAAATTGGGTATTTTACCCTAATTTTTAATGGATTGGTAAAATAATTACTTACTTTCAATCCCTCATTTTGCTATTAATGAAAGCAAATATACAAACAATTACGGATAAAAGGGATGGTTTTGCTAAAATAAACTTGGCAAAATTTACTTTTTTTTTCTTTTTTAATTTCATGAAGTGCCAAATACGCCCATTTTTTTGGTTTTTGGGATTTTTCTTGCTCAAAAACGTGTCATTTGCCCA
>DMXI01000176.1 GCA_003483885.1 Microscillaceae bacterium | reverse complement strand
TTGGGCTTACAAAGATACAAAAATGAGAAGTAAGCATACAAGCCATATTTGGGTTAATTGTGGAAAAAGTGAAAACAGCTTGAGGGGCGATGAGATTTTGACCTAATTCTATGTATCAAGAGATCATATATTCGGGGGATTTATAATCAGATTGTTGCCCCATTTTTTTTAAGAATTGCACATGGGAACCCAACGCACTCCAGAAGGTCGTATTGCACAAATAAGGATAGTTGTAATCTTTTGCTGTGGCTTCTACAATAGGGGCAATTGCCCGATAATGGATGCTACAAATATTAGGAAAGAGATGATGTTCTACCTGAAGGTTTAACCCGCCGGTAAAAAATAAAGCTATTTTACTTTTTTTGGAAAAATTGGCAGTAGTATAAAGCTGATGTACTGCCCACGAGTTTTCAAGGGAACCGTTGGCATCTGGCTGGGGAAAATGGGTTTGCTCTACCACATGGGCTAACATAAAGATTAAAGCAAGGGTAATACCAGCGAAAAAATGCATGATTAAAAAGCCTGCAACTATTAAATACCAAGGATCTTGTAAGACTAACAGGGGGATGACCAGGAACAAGGTGTAATTGAGGATTTTATAAAAAAACAATAAGAAATACTCTTTTACTGGATGTTTGGTTTGTTGGTAGTTGCCTACCTCGTTTTTGAAAAACTTCACATAATCTTTGATAAAAACCCAGGAAAGCGTAGCCAGCCCATAAAATGGAATAATGTAGATAAACTGATATTGATGGATTTTTTTGAGTTTTTGGGTAGGCGATAATCGAATGATGGGTACTGACTCTATGTCCTCATCAAAGCCATCGATGTTGGTATAGGTATGGTGAGCCATATTGTGCATTTTACGCCACATATAAGCACTGGCTCCGTTGATGTTAAAGGTATGGGCTAATAACCTGTTGACCCACTTACGAGAAGAATACGCTCCATGAATGGCGTCATGCCCTACGTTTACACAGATAAATGAAATAGAAAAGCCGAGTATAGTCCAGATAACAAAGTTGATCTCAAAAGTGAAACCTCCCAATACTAGCATAAGATAGGAACCCAGCCAAGTAGTGAAGAAAAACAGGCTTTTGAGAATCATAGCACGATTTGCAAATTTTGAAATTTGATTATGTGCAAAGTGATCATCTACTCTTTTCCTAAGCTCCTGTACAAACTCAGCCTGAGAAGCGGTATTAAATGTGGGTTTCATAAATAAAAATTAAGTGTACGCCTGAAGAGCAGGTGAAATTTCCCTAAAGGGCCCTTCATGATTATTAAGATTAAGCATCAATCGTGAATTAAAAGAAATAAGAGGCTTGGGAATATTTACAGGACAATACTCTGAATGGGAGAAGTATTAAAGAATTATCAGTGAATCATCGAGTTACCTGCTGCCTGGAAATGTCTTGAAATGCACAAAAAACAGAGAATGTGTTTAAGCTTTATTTTTGGAAAAAGAAATGTTATCAATCAGTACTTGCAAATATTTTTTAGCCGAATCACAAATTAAATGATAGAGGAAAGTGATCTTACATTTAAAAATCAGTAAAAATTAACCTTTAGACATACTCTCTTTGCAAGGTATCAAAAAAACTCACAAATACTAATGTTTGTTCTTTTCCTTTTGCTTCTTTTTCTTTTGAATTGGGAAGGGATGGTGCTTAAAAGTTGCCAATCAATCGAAGATTAAGAAAACGAGTCGATAAAGTATTAGGAATGGCATACTGGCGACGATTGGTGTCGGTGATCCAATTGTAAGAAATGGTATTTTCTACCCCTAAAATGTTTAAAATTTCCAGGCCAATCCACAAAGATTTGAGAATGCGCGCATTGCCTAGTTTAATCTGATCAAATGAAATCACTTTAGAAAATCCTACATCTAAACGACGATAAGCACGACCATTAAGCGCAGAACGAAATTCGTCGTTGTTGGGAGGGCCAAAGGGCAGACCAGTACCGTAAATAAAGTTGATATAGGCGCGGAAAGTGGGATTATTGGGGAGGTAGTCTTCAAAATAAGCGGCAAAAGTGACTCTTTGGTCGGTAGGACGGCGTATGTATCCCTGATTATCTCCTTCCAGGTCTTCACGCACATTCATAATCCCAAGGCTAAACCACGACTCTGAGCCTTTGATAAACTCCCCACTAATGCGTACATCCAGTCCAGCGGCATAAGCTGTGGCATTATTTTCAGCAAAATAACGAATACGTACATTATCAATATCATAAGGAACGGCATTTTGAATATACTTGTAATATCCCTCAGCAGTCCATTTAAAATTGCGATCACCTACCTTAAAACTACTTTCTACCCCTCCAATGACGTGCAACGATTGCTGGGCCTTAAGGTCAAGGTTGAGATTTCCCTGACGATCGCGTAGTTCTCGATAGAAGGGAGGCTGTTGGTATACGCCAACGGCCATTTTGAATACGGTGGGACGTTTCCAGCGAGGTCTAAAGGCATATTGCAACCGAGGACTCACTATAAATTCTTGATTTACAGTCCAATAACCCAAGCGAACCCCATAATTAATGGTGTGAATATCTTTGATGTTGAAGCTATGCTGGATATATCCACTAAAGCGATGAGAGATCAACGATAGCTCATTATCAATGGCTATGATGGGGGTTACAAAATCAGAAGAATCAATAAAACTGTACTCGTCCAATATATCCTGAATGTTTTCGGCATTGTAGCGTACCCCAAACTCTACCAAGTGGTTGTTGTCTATGTTCCAGCTATTGCGGTTGGCTGCACTAATAATTGTCGCCTGCAAACGGTTGCGAGCACTTTCGTAAATGGTTCCAATGGATCTTTCAGCCACACAGCGGTTGGTATTGTTGGTAGGATCGGGCACAATGTCGCACAAGCGGTAGCCACCTTCTACTTCCACAAACTCTCTTTCGCGGGTATTCATCCCTGATACCAGCCACTCGGTGCGTAGTTTTTTGCCAAAATAATGGGTAAGCTTAAGCGCATTCTGGAACAAATTATATTGCATCGTTTCCTGCCCATCAAACGCTACCAATAAACGAAAAGGAGAGTCTAGAGTACCAAAAGTTGTTTGGCGAGCACTGGGCCTTACAAAGTAGTTGTTGCTGGCATAAGCGGTGAGCCATTCCAGACTGGTATTGGGCGAAAACTGATAACGAAACAATCCTTGAAAATCAGTAAAACGGGGCAAATATTCGCCCGAAGTAGGCAAGGTATTCAATAAATATTGGGAGTTTTTGTGGCGTACTCCAGCTACAAAAGAGAATTTTTTGTTATTGGTAACTCCTTCCAGGTGAGCGGTTCCGCCTAGTAACCCCCAACTTGCGGAGCCAGCCCATTTCTTGGGTTTTTTGTAGTCTATAATCAATGCTGAAGAGAGTTTGTCTCCATATTGGGCTTGCCACCCTCCAGCCGAAAACTGGACTTTTTCCACCAAATCGGGATTGATAAAGCTTAAGCCTTCTTGTTGGCCAGCCCGAATCAAAAAAGGACGATATACCTCTATGTTGTTCACATACACCAGGTTCTCATCAAAATTGCCTCCTCTCACCGAGTAAGTAGACGATAACTCACTACTGCTTACCACCCCAGGAAGCGTAGCCAGTATTTTATTAAAATCGCCAAAAGGTGTAGGCAACGTCTTGACGGCTTGTGGGGGAATGCTAAAAATTGAGACCTGATCAGAAGGCAGTTTGTTACTTTTCACGGTGACCTCTTCCAGCTTAGAGTTAGGGTCTGGCTTGAGCTGCACATTGAGTACCCGTACTTCGTTGACTTTCAGGGTTATGGGGATTTTCTTGGGTATATAACCTACCGATTGTACAATACAGATAAAACCTTGCTCGGCAGGTACCAATAAGGTGTAGTTTCCGGTAGAATCAGCGTATACCCCACTGGTGGTATTCATAATGGCAATGCTGGCATAAGCAATCGGTTGGCCTTCTTCATTGGTGATTTTTCCTTTGAGCTGGGCTTTGGGACTTTGGGCAGTGGTGTGGTGAGTGTATCCTACAAAGGCAATGGTTAGGAATAGTGTAAAGAATAGCTTTTTCAAAATGTTGACTTTGGCGTTTTATTTTTAATTGTACTATGGAGAACAACAAAAGTAGGGAGAAAATTCTGGATTTATGAAATATGCTAGAGAACTATTGATGAATAAAGGTGACTTATTTTTTATTAAATCTAATCTTAATCCATTGAATTTTAAAGTTTTGGCTTATTCCTCTTTTCCTACAGGTTCTATAAAAGTAAAACCATCTCCATTGTATTTTAGCAGCCCCAATAAAGCCTGAGGACAGGGAGGAGCGCCAGTAGGGTTAGTAGTCATGGCTACCAATTGAATATCAGTACCTGCTTGAGGTAGCAAAGCAGCGTTGAAAGGAGAACCTCCTGTACAAGTTTTGGCGTAGTCAGCCAGGCGACGTTTGAGATAGGTTTTTAAGTTTGCAGGATAATGGCTATTGGTGACCTCTTGGTATTTTTCATCGTCAAATTCCAGGAATACGGGATCTTTGAAGATGCATTGGGTAACACAATGACGAAATTGTATTCCCACCAGATCTTTTTCACTTTTGCGTTTGTTCCAGAGTTTTAAAGTAGCTTTTACCAGTACCTTGGCTTTTACATCATTGTAACTGATCTGCATAAATCCATTGGCTATATCTAGAGTATTCAAGGCTATTTTATCACCTTCTGCTGTACTAAAATATTTTTTTGCTTTGAGCTGCTGAAAGTAGTCCTCAATGGTTTTAGGCTTGATCTCAACAATTGATTTAGAGGTCGTTGAGTCATTGTCTTGGGTTTGTTCACGATTGTCTTGATTTCCGCAGGCACCCAACAGGAGTGTGGCCACAATAAAGATTGTGCGGTGATAAAGGTTTGTTCTCATACAATGGTCGTCTGAAAGTTATTGTTTCGCTTGACGGAGATAACGGCTAAAATCGCTCACGGTTTGAATGCCCAATTGCTCGGCTTGTTTTTTTCTCATCAGGATGGCGTAAGTATTATTAAATCCCAATGGGCTAAGCCATAACATATCAAAGCGTTTTTTCATCTCCACCTTTACGTAGTCATATACTCGCTGACGGTCGTTGCCTAGAGTTTTTAATTGTTGGGCCGAAGTTTTAAGCATTACAAACAAGGCTGTGCCGGTATATTCGGGGTACAAATCTATTTCTCCCGATTTGAGCGCCTCAAAGGCGATTTGGGTGCCTCCAAGCCCTGTTTTTAGGTTTACCTTCAGATTGCTATTATTTTCTATCAGAATTTTAAAGATTTCGGCCAGAATAAAATGCTCGGTAAATTTTTTACCTCCAATGCTGATTTCTCCTTGACTCCCAGTGTAGTATTTGGTGGTTTTAAATCCCTTTTTTTTCATAAAATCCAGGGCTACTTGGCGAGGCTGCATTTTTTTATCATCTACCAGATAATTTAAGAACACCATTTCGGCTTCTGATATTTTACCAGCCAGTTTTTCAAAAATTTGCATCAATTCAGGGTGTTTTAATGCAGTGCTTTGGCGGATCATAGGGGCTACATAATAAGGCGGGAAGTAGTTTTTGTCATCCTTGAGTATTTTTAATTTATAAGCCTCGATACGTCCATCGGTAGAATAGCCCACCACTGCATCTACCCGTTTGCTGGCTAAGGAATAGTACATAAGTCCTGCTTCCATATCGGCGACCTTAAGGTTGGTAAATTGATAAGCTTGGGCCAATTGTTGGTATCCATCCAACCTTTCTACAAATTCGGGGTTAGAACCAATCAGTTTGCTTTGATTGTTGAGCGAGATGGCCATATACACTACCAGGAAAAGGGTAATAACTCCTGCAAAAACGCCCACATAAGAAGACTTACGATGAATAATTTTCTGGATTTGCCCTAATAAAAAATCGAGTAATAAGGCTAACAAAGCGGCTGGAATGGCTCCCGCCATCATACGCACTGGATCATACAAAGAAATGCCTCGGAAAATAAATTTCCCTAAACCTCCCGCATTGATCAAGGCTCCCAGGGTAGCCACCCCTACATTGATGACCATCGCAGTGCGAATGCCCGCAAAAATGATGGGCACCGCCAGTGGAAGTTCCACTTTTAGCAAAATTTGACGACTCGTCATACCCATGCCTTTAGCTGCTTCTATCACCGCATCTTCTACTTCGGTAATACCAGTAAAAGTATTGCGTACAATGGGGAGTAAAGCATATAAAAACAAGGCAATGATGGCCGGAATGGCCCCAATGCCTACGAGTGGAATAAGCAAACCCAGCATGGCAATGCTAGGAATGGTTTGAATGACTCCTAAAATACCCAAAATTCCCCCTGCTGCTTTGCGTTTGCGACTGAGGTATATGCCCAGAAAAAGCCCTAAAGCTGTAGCAATGAATAAAGAGACAAGGGTGAGGTAAATATGCTCGAGGGTCTGACTCAAAATATCAGCATAACGGGTACTTACAAAGTCAAAAAAACGAGCCATAGGTATAAGGTGATTTGGGTATGTTAAATATTCATATTTTTATGGGCATCCTTGTCTACATTTTCATCCTCGTCATCGTCCACATTCTCATTTTTGAAAAAGTTTTTCATCAAATCTAATAAACGACGTGCCACTGTATCTTTTTCTTTCTCTGTCTGTTCTTCGGCGTATTCTTGAGATTTACGTAAATTTTGGATTTCTCTTTCGGCCAGTTTGCGGCTCAAGTCTTGTAATATTTCCTGACGATCGTCTAGCAGAGGTTTAATAATGGTCTTAGAAATTTCACAAAGTAACACATCGGTAATGGCTCTTACCGTAGCTTTTCGTTCTTCTCCAGTAAGTAACGCCCGTTCTCCAAAGAATGAACCTTTACCAAGTTCGGCTACTTTCAAGTTTTTGCCATCTTTTTGTCTGACCAATACCTCCAGGCGCCCTTCGGCTACCAAATACAGTGCGTTGTCTTTTTCACCTTCGATTACAATGCGTTCGGGCGGACCATAACGTATCCATTTGGCCTTTTGAGCAATGATTTGGTCTTCTTCGGGTGTAAAAGGTTCCAATACCGCCACACTGTTCATCAATTGAATGGCTTTCTCGACGGGATTTTTGATAATATCTTCGGTGGGCATAGGATACATGCCTTTACGACGGAGCATATGCCATACCGAAGACAATACTTGGCTTTTTACATGAGCCACAATGTCATGATCGGTAGATACTTCAATGTTGTAGCGGGCGCTGCGAGGAGAAAAGTTCACCAAATTTACCAATGGTTCAGGTTCTCTGAGCACCAAATCTGAATCAAGTGCGGAGCGAACCAAGAGTTTTTCTACTTCATAAGGAGAAAAATTACCATTGATTCGAATATTCATATTGACCGTTTTGAGCTTGGTAGGGCGGGAGTAGTTGATTACATTGGCCGCGGTAAGGGTAGTATTGGGGATGGTTAGTTGGTTTTCATCAATGGTAAGCAAACGTACCGATTTCCAACCGATTTCCTGAATAGTACCTGCATAGTCTTCCAATTCAATAAAATCTCCTTTGCGAATCTGACGATTTAAGTTCAACGACAATGCTGTAAAAGCTTTGTTGATGGGTACTTTACCCAAGTAAACCCCTGCCCCTCCAGCAAAACCAGAGGTAGAAAGCATAATGAAGACATTGAGGTTAAAAACACTTACTGCGATAATGAAACCGGCCAGGAAAAACAAAAGCATTGTCACCAGGTTTCTTAATAAAGAAGGTACCAGCGGCTCTCCCTCTTCGTTTACCAAAGCACCATGCCATAAAAAATAGTTTAACAGGCTATTGATGAGGTAGGCCCCAGTAAGCCAGGGAAACATGCCAAAACTATCCTTGATAAATTCACCCGCACGAGACTGATAGATGCCCATTTCCCGGAAGAGACTAAACCAAACTTCACGCAAAGGTGATACAATGATGAGCCCAATCAAGATAAAAGCCACATAAACGATTTTTTGACTTTTATCAGGTATGTTAAGCTTTTTAGCCAACATCCACATGAGATATAGTACAACAATGACTATGGCATAGAAACCCCCAACCATCAGGAAAGAATACAGTCCGCTTAACTCCATTTTACTTATTTTCAGGAAAGTGTTTGTGAAAGCTTTGTCTTCAAAAAGGTAAGTTTAATAAATTCTCTGAAAACACCCTAATTTACTTCCTGTTTTTGCGTATATCTCTCTGATTATGAAGATTTTTAAGGCTGGATTAAACCTCATTGTTCAATGGTTACATTGCTTCATCATGGAGCAATGCAACCATTGAAATTTTTAAATATTGATATTATTTGTTAAACTGAAAGACATCTTCCCGGTCAGAGAATAAGTCCCACTGGAGAGCTACTTGAATATTATGCATTTGGTCGTCTACCCGATGTCCGCTGGGCAGCACAAACCCAAGGTTCCAGAGGTTACGCTCATAGCGAATGTCCAAGCGCATTTTTTTACCCACTTTGAGCTGTAATCCCAATTGATAGACAATTAGAGTATTGAGGACTTGGGGGTTATAATGAGCATCATCTTCAGGTGTTCCACCCTGTTGTTGAGCAAAAATGGGATAACTAATCATTGTTCCAGCATATAAAGCCGCTTTTTGGTCAAAAATCTCTTTACCAATAATCAAGGGCACATCAATAAAGTGAATGGTACGACGAATTTCCTGACTTGGCTGTACGTTGCCACCAATTGTTTGGTTTTGTCCTTCCTGATGATTAACCAAAGCCAATCGCCCACTTTTTTGAGAAAATAAGACCTCCTGTTGAATAAAGAATCCAGAAGTCTCGTGATGGCTTTGTAGATACATCCCTACAACTGGGCGTGGTGTCCATTGACGACTGGCCCATTGGGCATGAGGAGATTTGAACTGGTTGATGTTGGTACCCACTTTGATCCCGTAATTGATTTCCTGTGCTTGTAGCGCAAAACTAATCATTGATAACCCAGTAAGGCATACCCAACCGATAAAGTGCAAAAAAAACTTGTTCATGATGAAAAACAGTGCTGTTTATTGTGACAAAAGAATTCTAGAGGCAGGTCTTTTAGACTACCGATTTTATGAGTGCAGATTTTAGAAAGGTGTTTTTAGATTATTAAGCATTGCTATGAAGTAGCAATCCGAATGGTATAACTGCAAATGATATGCTTTATTAAGGGGTTTACTCGAAAATCGTCGCAAACGAATGTAGGAGAGGGTTTATTGTGTGGTGGTTAATTATGAATGATTATTTTAATGGTAAATGATTAATTATAAATTGATCAATTATTCCGCCATGCGTCGCAAAACTATGGACCGTGGACTAAAAACCAGCCAAAGGCTAAAAGCTAACAACCAATGGCTGTGAGGCGCTACGAACTACCCACTCTTGACTACGAACCAAAGAAATTATGGACTGAAAGCTATCGACTAAAAACCAGCCAAAGGCCAAAAGCTAAAGACCAATGGCTGTGAGGCGCTACGAACTACCGACTCCTGACTACGAACCAAAGAAACTATGGACCGTGGACTGAATGCTATCGACTAAAAACTAGCCAAAGGCTGTGAGGCGCTACGAACTACCCACTCCTGACCACGAACTAAAAAACTTTTCACTTATGGAACACAAGTAGTAGGGGAGGAATACTAAAAAAAAACACATTATGCGCTTCAATAAATTTTAGATTAAAAAAAAATGTATTAATTTTATAATATAATCTAGTACAATCCTTTTCTGATCCTCCACCAATTACCTTCCGCTATATCATGCCTTAAATTCCAGTTCCATTTATTCACCATGCAATTAATCAAGCCGGCCTTCTATATTCCAGCATTGCAAAACTGTGTTTTATCGAGAGAAATATATTAAGTATAAATATTGGATAATTAAGTATCTCTTCAAGTGCTCAGCTTTGTAAAATAAATCTATAGTGAATTTAAAACTTCAGAAAAAACTTATGGTATTAAGATTAAAGAATGACACTATTAAAAAGTGCTACAACTTAGAGTGACAAACGGCTTTTTTCTATCATTATTCATCCGCTATTTCATTAAAATGACACTTTCTCAATATGAGAAAATAAATTTCAAATGTAGAAAGGGGTAAATGGCTATTCATTGATAATCAGCCACATACCTGATTTGCGGTCTTTTTGCAGCTACTCAGGCAGTGATCCATCAATATCAATGGATGTTATGTTCTACCCTAAAAATTTATTATTGCTATGAAAAAGAAAAAGAGCCGTAAGCCAAGAGTTGTAACCGTGTACCAAAAATTGTGGGAATCAGGAATTGAATTTTCTATCACCGATCTCAAAAAGCTAAATGGAGGTACGTACTATTTAGATTGGCTTGACGAATATCCCAATGTGGAGCTCGACGAAATGGAATTGCTGTATCAAGGCAAAAAGGTGCGACAATTTTTGTTTCCAGCTTCCTTCGAGAAAAAAATTGAGTCAAAAATATTTTTCCACTTTCAACGAAAGGCCAATAATTTGCAAATGTTTCCCCTAGAGGGCAAGGCTGCCGCTGCCGAAAAAGATGATCTTGCAGATGATGTGGAGATCGAAAATGGAGTAAATGAATAAATACTAAAAAGCCCAACTTGGTTGGGCTTTTGTATTTTTTAATAAGTAGGAGCAAAATCAATTCAGTCGTTAAGACGATTTTGGGCGAAATACTTTTACTACTGCTTCGTTGCACTCAAGGTAAGGTCCCTCAATCAAATCTATACAATAAGGGATCGCCGGAAAAACTGCATCCAGACATTCTCTAATGGCCTTGGGTTTACCTGGAAGGTTTACAATCAAGGTATTGTTTCTAATTCCAGCAGTTTGTCGTGATAAAATGGCCGTGGGTACATACTTCAAGCTTTCTTGTCGCATCAACTCGCCAAAGCCTGGCATCATCTTCTGACATACCGCTTCGGTAGCTTCTGGAGTTACATCACGCTTGGCTGGACCAGTGCCTCCTGTAGTGACAATAAGGCAACATCCTGCTTCGTCAGCCATTTCTTTAAAAGCAGCTTCTATCTGATCCTGCTCATCTGGAATTACTTTGTATACTGGTTCCCATTCCGATACCAGGTATTCGTTCAAAGTGCTTACTACGGCTTTGCCCGGAATATCTTCATAGATTCCCTTACTGGCCCGATCTGACACATTGATTACGCCTATTTTGATTTTTTCTGTATTGCTCACTTGCTTTAAATAATCTATTTTCCTTTTTCGAAATCTTTATACAGCAAACTTGGCTGAATCCCCTTGTTGTTTTGGTATTTGCCACTTTTGAGGTAAAGCTCGTAAGCCCCTTCTACTGAGTGAAAATAGATTTGGCAAATTTCTACTCCAGCATAAATGCGTACTGGATGAATGCAAAACATTTCGAGTGTCCAATAACCACTAAAGCCCACATCTCCAAATCCCGCAGTTACGTGAACAAACAGCCCCAATCTACCCACTGAAGAACGTCCCTCAAGCATCGGAACAAAATAATCAGTTTGGGTATGTTCTATGGTTCTTCCCAGGTATAATTTACCCGTTTCCATCAAAAAACCCTCAGGAGGGATGACCAAACTTTTGGTTTTATGAGGTTTTTTCATGTCGAGTTCAGTGTCCTCATAAACCATCAACTCATCCGACAAACGCAGATTGTAACTATTGGGGTTTAACCTGTTTTCGTCAAAAGGGGTGATTTGGATTTTGGTGCCTAAGTTGCGTTGAATTTCCTTTCCAGAAAGAATCATGAGTTTCTCAAATTTTACACTTTGTTCTATTTGAGAACAAAGCAAATATTATTTTGTGTGAAAACCTTGCGAAATTATCAAAATTATTGCGGGGCCAGCGAATGTTTTTATAAAAACTACATTGTGAATGGGCAAGGCACGTTTTATGATGCCTTACCCATTGAGCATTTATTCTTTGAGAGGAGTAAGTGACTTTGTAACCCTAATGAGTCCTTTTCTTCGCTTATTGACCTCCATATTTCGTTCACTCTCAAATCTGCCAATGCGTTGTCCAGCATTTGTGGCAAATTGTCGCCTTACATCCATAGGAGCCATATTGTATTGTCGGATATTGTCTTCCATTTTGCCAATGGCAGTATTAAACCAGATATTTGGTTTTTTGCGGGCACGCTTTCGCCTCATAATTGTAAATGGCGCATAATAATGAAGGGATACGTTCCCTCCTGAACCTCCAATACCAATTAATTCTACCTGACGGGTCACATCTTTGAAAAAAGCTTTGCCCGCTTTGCCTCCTCGAGTGTTGATATTAAGATCTCCTAATTTGTAAATATTGAATTTTAAAGACAGATGTTTACCAGGTTCTCCAATAGTCTTGGGATAATCACTTACCAAGGCTAATTTTTTACCAGCCTTTCCTTGAGCGTCTATCACGCATTTTTTGCCAATTTGCACATAATTGGCAAACATGCTAAACTCTTTAACCGAATCAATTTTGAGTACAGCATAGTCATGCATAATCAGCGTGTCACAGTATACCGTGTTTTTTTTGAGGACCAACTGTTCTTTGGCTGGAATTTCGATTTTACTCACCCAATCTTTTTCAAATCGCCTTTTTTTGGGTACATACTGGGCCTGAACCATTCCGGTGGCCGCAAAAAATAAGCTTAGCGCGTAAAGTTTGAATCTTGTTATCATAGGAAATAAGGTTTTTTAAGTATAAGCCAAATCATAGGGCTGCAGTTAGAGATTTTATACTAAAGATACATAATGTTGGACAAAACCCTAGGTAAGTCTGCACAAAAACAGTTGATGAATCATTGATGGATATTTGCGGCTTTTTTTTTACTCATGAGACCTGATATTGTAGGGACTGCTAATGGCGAAAATTGCCCGTATCACCAGCCAAGCCAAAAACCTAAAGTTTTTTTATACGAATTAAACAGGGGTTTATACAAAAAAACTACCTATCGGTAAATATCGATATTTTGAGAAATGTTAAAAATTAACAAGATAAAAATTGATCAAGCCTTGTTATAAAAGATTTTGTTTCTATAACTTTGTGCAATTTTGTGTAACATCAATTTTGGTAATATCAATAACAATAGAAGATGCCCAAAAATACCAATATTAAATCGATATTGATTATAGGTTCTGGTCCTATTATAATTGGTCAAGCCTGTGAGTTTGATTACTCAGGTTCGCAAGCTGCCCGTTCGCTCAAAGAGGAAGGCATAGAGGTAGTTCTGATAAACTCAAACCCGGCAACTATCATGACGGATCCCAGTATGGCGGATCACATTTACCTCAAACCATTGGATAAAAGGTCTATTATCCACATTTTAGAAAAGCATGACAACATTGATGCGGTATTGCCAACTATGGGTGGCCAAACCGCACTTAACTTATGCATTGATTGCCAAAAAGCGGGTATCTGGGAAAAATACAACGTAGACATCATTGGGGTGGATATTAATGCGGTAGAAACTACTGAAGACCGAGAGCGTTTTCGTTTGCGGATGCACGAATTGAATGCCAATGTATGTAAAGGAAAAACCGCTACTTCGTTCCTTAAAGGAAAAGAAATAGCCCAGGAAATCGGTTTTCCTTTGGTGATTCGCCCTTCTTATACGCTGGGAGGATACGGCGGAGGCTTTGTAAACTCAGAAGAGGAGTTTAATACTGCCTTGACTCGTGGTTTACAGGCATCACCTATTCACGAAGTGCTTTTAGAACAAAGTATTTTAGGATGGAAAGAATACGAGTTAGAATTGTTACGTGATAGTGCTGGAAACGTGATCATCATTTGTTCTATTGAGAACATGGACCCTATGGGGATTCATACAGGGGACTCCATCACTGTAGCCCCAGCAATGACGCTCTCCGACAAGGCTTACCAGGAAATGCGTAACCTGGCCATCAAATGTATGAATGGTATTGGTCAGTTTGCGGGAGGGTGTAACATTCAGTTTGCTGTAAACCCAGAAAATGACGATATCATCGTGATTGAGATCAACCCTCGAGTATCACGTTCTTCGGCGTTGGCCTCTAAGGCTACGGGGTATCCTATTGCCAAGATTGCAGCCAAATTAGCCATCGGTTATAACCTGGATGAGCTGAAAAACCAGGTAACCAAAACTACTTCGGCTTATTTTGAGCCTACCATCGATTATGTTATTGTAAAAATACCACGTTGGAACTTTGAGAAATTCCAAGGAGCTGATACTCGCTTAGGCTTGCAAATGAAGGCTGTAGGAGAGGCGATGGGTATCGGGCGTAACTTCCAGGAAGCCTTACAAAAAGCTTGTCAGTCATTAGAAAACCGACGCAATGGTCTGGGAGCTGATGGCAAAGAATTGACCAATCAGCAAGCAGTGTTGCATAGTTTGGAAAACCCCAGTGGAGATCGCCTATTTCATATCAAAGATGCTTTTTCAATGGGGATTAGCTTCCGTACCATTAAAAAGCTGACCAAAATGGATGACTGGTTCTTGTACCAGATAGAGGAGCTCGCCAAAATTGATAAAGAAATCCAAAAGCACACGATTGACACATTTCCTAAAGACTTGATGCTGGAAGCAAAGCAAAAAGGGTATGCCGATCGTCAAATTGCCCATTTGTTGCGTTGCCTGGAAAGCGAAGTATATCACAAACGACAAGAGTTGGGTGTTCGTAGGGTTTATAAGCAAGTAGATACTTGTGCTGCCGAATTTGAAGCACAAACTCCTTACTACTATTCTACTTTTAGTTCTTCGGTGGATGCTTCTTTTGAGGGAGGAGACCAAAGCGTCACTGCCAAAAACCTCAATGAGTCGGAGGTAACACCTAATAAGAAAAAAATCGTAATCCTGGGTTCTGGACCAAACCGAATCGGGCAGGGAATTGAATTTGATTATTGCTGTGTACACGGAGTATTGGCAGTAAAAGAAGCTGGTTATGAGGCTATTATGATTAATTGTAACCCTGAAACAGTTTCTACCGATTTTGACATTGCCGATAAGTTATATTTTGAACCTATTTTCTGGGAGCACATCTACGACATTATCCAACACGAAAAACCAGAAGGGGTAATCGTACAACTAGGGGGGCAAACTGCCTTGAAATTGGCCGAGAAACTGGATCGTTACAGTATTCCAATCATTGGTACTGCTTACAAGGCGCTTGACTTGGCCGAGGATCGCGGAAGCTTCTCTACTTTGTTGAAAGAGAATAAAATCCCTTACCCTGAATTTGGTTCGGTAAATACGGCTGAAGCAGCCCTTGAATTGTCTAAATCTTTGAACTTCCCGTTGTTGGTGCGTCCTTCTTATGTATTGGGAGGAAATAAGATGAAGATTGTAATCAATGAGCAGGAGCTGGAAGAGCACGTAGTAGATGTATTGAACTACTTCCCTGATAATCAAATTTTGCTGGATCACTTCCTGGATCAGGCGATTGAGGCTGAAGCCGATGCCATTTGTGACGGAGAAAACGTGTACATCATTGGTATTATGGAGCACATCGAGCCCGCAGGAATTCACTCGGGAGATTCTCACGCGGTATTGCCGCCGTTTTCTTTGAGTCCGTTGATCATTGAAAAAATTGCCCAATACACCAAGAAAATTGCGCTGGCGCTAGATACTGTAGGGTTAATCAATATTCAGTTTGCCATCAAAGGAGATGATGTATATGTGATTGAGGCTAACCCAAGAGCTTCGCGTACGGTACCATTTATCTGTAAAGCTTACAGAAAACCTTACATTAACTACGCTACCAAGATTATGTTGGGCGATAAAAAACTAGCCGACTTCGATTTAGATAAATCAGCTACTTCTTGGTTTGTGCCAGTAGGGCAGGGTTATGCCATCAAGATTCCAGTATTCTCGTTCAATAAATTCCCGAATGTAAACAAGGAACTTGGACCTGAAATGAAATCTACAGGAGAAGCCATTTACTTTATCAAAGATTTGCAAGACGAAACCTTTGAGAAGATTTATGGAGAACGCAATTTATATTTGAGTAGATAAACATTCATCTAAGAATATCTAATAAAGAAAAGCGCCTTTAGGGGCGCTTTTCGCATTTACTACAATATCCTATATTATCTGGCGTCATCTGGTGGAATACCGTCATCGTTACCGTGATCACGCCCACCTACAATTTTACCAGCCTGTTCTTAGGTAATTTCTATATTTACGAATTTTTCTAGGTTGTTGCTCATTGCTTTGTTGATTTTTTACGCTTGATTAACAGCTTATACTTACTTGTTTGTCCTTAGCAGATTGTCAGGCGGAATGCCCTCAGTACTGTTGTGATCACGCGTGCCTCTTGGGCGATTATCCGCTGGAATACCCTCACTACTACCGTGTTCACGTCCACCTACAATTTTACTGGCATGAGCCGATGAAATCTTTTCAGTCTTGAATTTCTCTAGTTTGTTGTTCATTGTACTTGAAAGTTTTTTTTGGTAAAAAATGACTTACTTAAATTATATCTGATTATCAGGCGGAATACCTTCATCGTTACCATGATCACGTCCACCTACAATTTTACCAGCCTGTTCTTGGGTAATTTCTATACTTGCGAATTTTTCCATTTTTTTATACATAATAAATTCAAATAATTTTCATTAACCATACGTAGTTTCTACCTGTAAAGCCTCCCTATGTAAGTTTTTTGCCGAATTCTCTCCACTGATTATCCGTTTTTGGGTATCCATTTCTAAAAATAAAGGACCTGACACAAACAGATAATCAGAGATGAAATTTATATTTTTATTAGTAACTACCCTTCTTATAAGCTGCTGGAATAATGCCCAGAGCCAAGGCAAAATATGGCGTACCATCAAGCTAGATTCATTTCCAAATACAGCTTTTACGGCTAGACAGGGCGACTTCCGGGAAGTTTTGGTGAAAGGAGTACTTAAAAGAGAAATTCAGGCTTATAAACGTACTGGAAATTTTGCCGATTTTTCTCAACCCTTTACTGTGGAGGAATTACGGTTTCGACTTAAACAGTATGAAACTGCAGTAGAAACCTTGGTAGACGTGCGACCCGAGGATTTTCATACTATAGAGCTACAGGAAAGCTATGATTTTACTGCTAAAAATAAGTTACCAAAAGACCGTTACACCATCAAAAGTCTGGCGCTTTTTACCTCAAATCTGGAATGGCAATACCTTACGCTGATGTTTCGCTATGAGGATGTTAAAAAGTACCTGGAAAATATGTTTGAAAATTCCAACAAGGCTAAAAACTTCCCATTTTTTGTGGCTAGCTGGCAATCACCGACCAATCCTTTCCTGCAAATCCCAATCACTAAAGCGTTGGAAGAGCGTTTATTTATATCTGAAATTACTGAAACCAGCCATTTATCAAGTGCCCTCACTCATCAAATCAGCCAAGAAAAACCTGTGATTCAATTATCTGATAAATCGCTCCTTTTTCATCCCATCTTTTTCAAAGAAAACAGCAGTTGCTTGCATACGAAGGTTGGATATCGTTTAGATTTAAAAGATTCATCCAACGCCTTCCTTTTTCAGAAAGGTGAAGGATTGATCAAATCAATTGTAAAGGGAGTTCAGCAACAAAAAATTAAGCCTTATCATTATTCAGATTATTGGGATAAAGCCAGCATAAAACCGATGAAATCTGGTTATTATGATGAATATTACACTTCTGGTGGCTTTTTGGGACACCGTCGGTATTATAGCGATGAGATACAAGATTCGGTAGACATACCGCTAAAAAATATCACTCAAATTAGTGTATTGGGTTGGCTTACCATCGATAAACATCGACAAACCAGACAATTTAAAGCCACTCGCTTGATTTTGTGGCTTCCTGGAAAGACGCACTCAGCGTTGTCTTGGCCATTTTTTTGGGCACAGTTCGGTTTCAAAGTCTTAGAAAAATATTGGAACGTGGACCAAAGGCAATTAGGAGTTTGGTCAAATAAACAAAATACAAGCAGTGACGATTTGAGGGAAATTGGTCAACTCAATTTTGCAAATATTATCCAGGAAGGGGCTTTTAAAGGTGAAATAGAGTGGTTTTTGAACCGAAGGGACGAAAATATTGAACAGTTATGGAAACGCTATTTGAAAAAAAACAAGATAGAAGCCAAAGAGTTTCCATTATCAAAAGCGCGACAATGGGTACAGTTGTACCTGAATAGATTAACCAAAGGCATTGCTATATCGACTAAAAAATAACAAAAAAGCCCAATCATCATTTTTCCGATGCTTGGGCTTACGTTTGTATACTTTTTTGGAGACTACCTTTCGGGTAAACAAGGTACTACGTGATTGGTGCGCAATGCTTTGCAAAGTAGCTTCCTTTGCCTTTGTTTGCGGCTTTTTTCGTTTTTTGTTCTTTGCCATTGTTATTATATTTTAAGTTTTAATAGCAAAGAAATATACTCTTAAAAGGCTTAAAAAGTTGCAGAAATATGATTAAACCTGGGTAGTTGCGCCTTCAAAAATACCCTTCAGCCAATCATTTACTTTCATATCTAATACCATATGTACTCTATCTGGGCCATTATTGATTACCCGATGAGGATCGGATAGCTTTAAATACCAGCATTCACCTGCTTGCATGATTACCCGTTGTTGGTTCAAGTAAAATGCAACCTTATCGTGCGTAACAATCGGTACATGAATTCTTACTGTACCATCTTCAAAGCTTAAATCATAATCAGTATGTTCTTTAATCTCAGAACCTGCGGAGAGTTTCATTAACCGCACTGACTCGACCTTACATTTAAAGGTATTGATTACTTCTTGAAAATAAGGACACTTGGCTACAAAGGGGGTATCTGCAAAATCTTTGCAGGTAGGGTCAGAGTATGCCATTAGGATTGGATGTTCAGCACCTTTAGGCCCTCGTAATGGAATAATGCTCCAGGAGCCTTCATAATTTTGTTTTACAAAATGATCAATCCATTCTGAAGATGATTTTTCCAAAGTGGATAAGTCTTTTTGAAGCAAACGAGGCTCAAAACGAAAAGGTAGCCGAATACGGTCTTGCATAAGGATTATATTTATTGAAGATATTTCCTTTAAATATTCAATAAATATTGCACAAAAACAGCCTAATATTCATTTATTTTGCCATTATTACCTCATCATTCAAAATAGAACGAATCATATAATCTACTCCCACATCATTGGAAGTATAAAATTTGGCAAAACGGATTTCCTTGCGCCCCAAAAGCGGGATGATTTCCTGGATACTATGGCCTTGTTGGTGTAATTGCTGAACCTGCCCTTGCAAATCTTCTAAATATTGTAGCTTGGCTTGCATGTGTTTTTTACCATCTTTAAGGCGTGGGTGATGGGCGCAAAACAGGGTTTCAAAATCATATTGGAGTACATTTTTGATGGATTGAATCATTTGGGGCACGTTTTCGTCCTGGCGGGTAAATTTGATTTTGCCCAAATACAAATCCCCTGAAAATAACCAACCTTTAGATTTTTCTACAAAAGAATAATGATCCGAAGAATGCCCTGGAGTAAAAACGGGTGTGAGGGTATATTGCTTGGTTTTAATTTCCTGGGGCAATGGCTGTAGTCCATCAGTAGGAGGCATATTACCAAATACAAACTTTTGATAATTCTTGATCTTGAATCCTGACTTTACCAGAGAGCGGGTTTCGTCTCCTGCCCAAATGGGTACCTTGGGATGCTGTGCCTTAAGTGCTTTGATATTTCCAGAATGATCTTCGTGATGGTGGGTAAGTGCTATTTGTTCCATGGGTAAGCCCTGAGCAAATTTGAGCACGTGCTTTTGCATTTTTCGCTGGCCACTATCAATCAATAACCCATCTAACCAATATACGTGTACAAAAAAGAAGGGCTTTCCCCAGTAGGAATGCCCCATTTTAATTGCTTTTACCCCTTCATGTTCAAAATAATGTACTTGGCTCATAGTTTCTTTGGTTCGTAGTCAGGAGTGGGTAGTTCATAGCGCTTAACAACCATTGGTCTTTAGCTTTTGGCCTTTGGCTGGTTTTTAGTCGATAGCATTCAGTCCACGGTCCATAGTCTTTTGGTTCGTAGTCAGGAGTTGGTAGTTTGTAGCGCTTCACAGCCATTGGTCTTTAGCTTTTGGCCTTTGGCTGGTTTTTAGTCCACGGTCGATAGTTTTGCGACGCGTTGCGGAATAATTGATCAATTCATAATTTATAATTAATCATTTACCATTAAAATCATCATTCATAATTGAACAATCAACTATCCTCCTTCGTAATAGGCACTTGTTTCAAAATGCTAGACACAATTTCGGTGGTGCTAATGCCATCAGCCTCGGCTTCATAATTGAGCGAAATGCGATGATTGAACACGTCGTTTACAATTTCTTTGATATCTTCTGGTAATACATAATCGCGTTCGTCCATGTAAGCCAACGCTTTGGCTGCCAAATTGAGGTGGATGGTGGCTCGGGGAGAAACGCCAAACTGAATATAGCCTGCTTCTTTTTCCAAACCGTAGTCTTGAGGGCGACGGGTCGCAAATACTAACTCGATGATGTACTTTTCTAAAGAGTCAGAAATGGTTACTTTGTTGATTTCGTTGCGAATGCCAAAAATATCTGATTTATCCAGCACCGTACCTACTTCTCCCGAAAAACTCATATTGGACATACGCCGCATCATGTCGAGTTCCAGTTCCTTGCTCAAATAGTCAATCGACACTTTCATCATAAACCGGTCTACTTGAGCTTCGGGTAGAGGATAAGTACCTTCGTGCTCTACTGGGTTTTGGGTGGCCAATACCAAAAATGGCGCGTCTAAATAATAGGTGGTTTCTCCAATGGTTACCTGTTTTTCCTGCATCGATTCCAGCAAAGCCGATTGTACCTTGGCAGGTGCTCGGTTGACTTCATCAGCCAAAATAAGGTTGGCGAAAATAGGTCCTTTCTTTACCTCAAACTCGCTCTCCTTTTGGTTATAAATCATCGTACCAATCAAGTCGGCAGGAAGCAAATCTGGGGTAAACTGAATGCGTTGAAATTTAAGTTGTAAAACTTTAGATAAAGTGCTGATGGTGAGGGTTTTGGCTAGCCCAGGTACTCCTTCCAATAAGATGTGGCCATTGGTGAAAAGCCCAATCAGCAAGCGATTGACCATGTAATCTTGGCCAACCACTACTTTTCCAATCTCCTGGAATACCTGCTTTATTTTGCTATGATAATTTACTTCTAATATCTCGTTCTCTTCCATTATTTCTAATTATACCCAAGCTGATATTTAAGGCGTTGGTTCTTTTGTCAATACCTTAAGGCCAGTGTTTTGAGTTTGAAACTGGCCAATTGATCATTCCTAAAAGCCAGTATTAACTAAATTAAGAATTTCTTCGAGGTAAACTCTGGAATTGGCCAAGCGAGGTACCTTGCTTTGTCCACCAATTTTACCCCGTTTTTTGAGCCACTGATAAAAAGTGCCTTCTGGTACACTATGAATCACAGGCTTGATCAAAGCCAAATCAAGATGACGCTTGGCATCATAGTCAGAGTTGACTTCTCGTAATTTTTTGTCCAAAACATTTGAGAAAGAATCAATATTGGAAGGAGGGTTGGCAAATTCAATGATCCACTCGTGACCTCCTTTGCTCTCATTGCCCAAATATACTGGTCCTGCCGTAAAATTGGTCATCACTGCACCGGTAGCATTACAAGCTTCAGTAATAGCTGCTTCGGCATTTTCAATGATCACTTCCTCACCAAAAGCATTGATGAAATGTTTGGTTCTGCCCGTAATTTTAATGCGATAAGGAGCCAAAGAAGTGAATTTTACGGTATCTCCAATTTGGTAGCGCCACAACCCCGAACTATTAGAGATGATCATTGCGTAGTTTTTGTCCAACTCTACCTGATCAATCGTATATGCTTTGGGGTGTTCTTTGTGAATTTCGGAGAGTGGGATAAACTCATAAAACATATCATAGTCGAGCAAAAGCAACATGTCATCCCGACTCAAATCATCTTGTAAGCCAAAAAAGCCCTCAGAGGCATTATAAGTCTCCATGTAGCGAATCCCTGGTACCAACGTATCAAAGAGTTCGCGATAGGGGTGGAAAGCAACTGCTCCATGTACGAAGATTTCAAAATTTGGCCAAACCTCTTTGATGTTTTTAGCTCCAGTGATTTCTAAAATGCGCTGAAAAAGTACAATGGTCCAGGTAGGTACACCCAATGCACTGGTGATGTTTTGATGAATGGTTTCCTTGGCCATTGTCTCGATCTTGTCTTCCCAGTTGGGCATCAGAGCGGTTTCGAGTTTGGGAGCTCGTAATTGATGCGCCCAACGTGGCAACTGATTGACAATCACGGCTGACACATCGCCATAATAAGTTCCTGGCCAGTGAGGATTGGGTGAAAGTGAACCACCTATTGAAAGTCCTTTGCCCCAAAAAGTGCGATTTTCGGGCATATTCACCATTACTAACGATAGCATGTCGCGACCACCACGAAAGTGGCATCGTAGAAGTGTTTCCCGGGAAACCGGAATAAACTTACTGCGGGCATTGGTAGTTCCTGAAGACTTGGCAAACCAATTGATTTTGGAAGGCCATAAAATATTTTGTTCTCCTCTGAGCATACGCTCAATGTAGGGGTATAAATCTTCATAACTCGAAACAGGAACTCTTTCCTGAAATTG
>DMXI01000700.1 GCA_003483885.1 Microscillaceae bacterium | reverse complement strand
CCAAATTGATCTTGGTATCCATCCGAAAACAAATAAAATGTAGTAGGGCGGCTAATGTCTATAGTATGGTTTGTAAACATTCGCTCTATTTCTCTTTGCTCACCTCCTATAGAATACAAATCTCCTTTGACTTGATGCATTTCTTCTTCTTGAAAGTAAATCAAATGGTTGTGAGCTCCTGCATAATGAAGCGTTTGATCTTCTAAATTGATCCTGACAATGCCCATATCCATTCCATCTCGATTGTTGCTTTCGTTTTGCCTCAAAGTGAGTCTGATTTCCTGGTGTAGGCGATGGAGTATTTGGTGGGGAGCGTGTACTTTTTCTTTCAGTACAATTTGTTTGAGCAAAGATTCCCCAATCATACTAATGAGTGCACCAGGGACTCCATGTCCAGTACAATCCATGACAATGAGTATGATATTGGCTTTGGGAGATGGGCTGGTTTGGGTATACCAATAAAAATCGCCACTTACTTGGTTGCGTGGTTTGAACAAAACAAAAGATTTAGGAAGGCTTTTTTGAATATCCTGTATTCTGGGCAAGAGTAAGGTTTGAATATTTTGAGCGTAACTAAGACTCTCGAGTAGTAAATGGTTCTTTTCTTGTAAACTGTGGTTAAGAAATTGCAGTTCCTGTTTTTGTTCGTTGATTTGAGCATTTTGAGCGCTTAACTGTTTGCTTTGCAGAAAGTTGCGCCGGGCAATTTCATAACGAAACTTAGACACAATCACAAACATGACTCCAAGAGATGCGGTAAAAACTAAGCCACTTTGAGGAAGAGGAACGGTGTCTGCATAGAAAATTATATAAGCACCTATATTGATGATCAACAGATAAATGAACAAAGCCAAGGAGATGCGAATATCGATCAAAGGAAGGGCACTCATGAGAATAAGGCAGCAAGCATTGGTAAATACAAAATTGCCCATATCGCCAGGAATAGGGCGGTAGGTAGAAGCTGCCAAAACACATACAACCAAGAGGTATAAGACGGCCTGATTGGGCTTTTTCCAAAGATACACTCCTAGCCAAGCTATGGCGATGATCAGACTAGGTAGGAGTCGAGTTCCAATAAAAAAAGTAGTTTCTTCGGGTTTAACGGCCGAATAATCTATCAAGGTCGCAGGATACAAAAAAATGGTGAGCAAAAATATCCATTGATTCACTTGTTGCCTGAGTCGTTGTTTTTCTTGTTGCCACTCCAGTAGGAGTTGGTCATCAAAATCAATATTCATAAGTTAGATCATATGAGTTTGTAGATGATGGTGAGGCAGAAGGAGGTGTGAATGGTGAAAAAGCTGGAGTTGAAAATTTACTAAAATATAAACGCTGATAAAACCGAGATGTTTAGCTTTTGGGTTGGTTTTCAACAGCAATTACTCAAAAACAAATAAAGTACCATTTTGTATAAAAATAAGTGCAATATTAATAAGATAGCTCCTTGATAACCAATCAAATAAATTTGTGCAATGATGACGAAAGCTTAAAGATGATTTGCAAGATTTTCTAAAAAATCCCTACCTTTGAAGTTCAATCAATTTTTTAATTCATAAGTTTTTTAAACATCAATAGAAATGGGAAGTTCAAACCCAAAAACCGGAGAGCTGGCCGACAAGTACGAACCTTCAGCAATTGAAGGGAAATGGTACCAGTATTGGCTAGACAACAAGTTTTTCCGTTCCACCCCCGATGAGCGCGAGCCGTATACCGTCGTCATTCCGCCGCCAAACGTCACCGGGGTGTTGCACATGGGGCACATTTTGAACAACACCATCCAAGATGTTTTGATTCGTAAGGCCCGAATGGAAGGCAAAAATGCTTGTTGGGTACCTGGAACTGATCACGCTTCTATTGCCACTGAAGCTAAGGTTGTAAAAATGTTGCGGGCTCAAGGCATCAAGAAGTCTGACATTGGACGAGAGAAGTTTTTGGAGCATGCCTGGGAATGGAAAGAGAAGTATGGAGGCATTATTTTAAAGCAACTCCAGACTTTGGGTGCTTCTTGCGACTGGGATCGTGAGGCTTTTACAATGGATGCTGAGCGTTCGGAGCAGGTAATTGATATGTTCATTAAGTTATACAACGATGGACACATTTACCGAGGCTTGCGCATGGTAAACTGGGACCCGGAAGGGAAAACGACGGTATCGAACGAAGAGGTAATTTATAAAGAAGTAGATTCTAAGCTTTATTATATCAACTACCGCGTTGTGGGAGGTGGCTATGTAACCATTGCCACTACCCGTCCTGAAACTTTATTGGGTGATACCGCGGTTTGTGTAAATCCAGAAGATGAACGCTACAAAGATTTGATTGGTAAAACGGCGATTGTACCCTTGGTAAATCGTGAAGTACCCATCATTGGCGATAAATACGTAGACACCACGTTTGGAACGGGTTGCCTAAAGGTAACACCTGCCCACGACATGAATGACTACGATTTGGGTAAGAAGCACAATTTGGAAGTGATAGACATTTTCAATGAGGATGCTACTTTGAACGCAAATGCGCAAATTCATATTGGGAAAGATCGCTTTGTAGTACGCAAAGAGATCATCAATGATTTGAAAAAAGCGGGTTGCTTTATTGCTGAAATTCCTTACAAAAACAAGGTAGGAACTTCGGAGCGTACGGGAGCCATCATTGAACCTCGTTTGTCGGAGCAGTGGTTTATCGCGATGAAAAAATTGTGTGAACCTGCTTTGGAAAACGTACTCAATAAGAATATAGAGTTCCACCCAGCATCTTTTGAGAATATGTACAAATCTTGGATCGACAACATTCAAGATTGGAACATTTCGCGTCAATTGTGGTGGGGGCATCGCATTCCGGCTTACTACCTGCCTACCAAAGAGGGTGAGGAAAAACAATTTGTAGTAGCCAAAAGCTTGGAAGAGGCCTTTGAATTGGCCAAAGCCAAGGATGCCAATATCAAGATAGAGGACCTAAAGCAGGACGAAGACGTACTGGATACTTGGGCATCGTCTTGGTTGTGGCCCATTTCGGTATTTGACCCCGAAGAATTGGAGTATTATTATCCTACGACCACCTTGGTAACAGGATTTGATATTATCTTTTTCTGGGTAATGCGAATGATCATTGCTGGGTATTTTCTCAAAGATGAGAAACCATTCAAACACGTATATTTTACGGGGATGGTACGCGATCAGCAACGTCGTAAAATGTCTAAATCATTAGGTAATTCACCTGATGTATTCAAATTAATGGATAGATATGGTACTGACGGATTGCGTTATGCGATTCTTTCGAGTGTAGCTGCTGGTAATGATATTATGTTTGATACACCAGTTCCACCAGATGGATCTACTGACGAGCAAAGAGCTAAGTTTTATGAAATCCCTAAAAATCTAGACTCTAAGCTTTGTGAGACAGGACAAAAATTTGCCAATAAAATCTGGCAATCGTATCGCTTATTGAGTAGCTGGGAGGTAGACGAAAGTTTGCCTAACCCTAACAAGGTGGCTTTAGAGTGGTTTGAGGCCATTTTTAACCAGGAATTGGCCAAGATTGAGCGTAACTTCAATGAGTTTCGCATTTCGGATGCTTTAACCCAGGTTTATTCGTTGTTTTGGCACAATGGGTATTGCTCTTGGTTTTTGGAAATGATCAAGCCAGATTATGACCAGGCTGCAGGTAAGGCGAAACCAATTGACAAAGCTACTTATGATTTTGCTATAGATTACTTTGAGCGTTTGTTGAATTTGTTGCATCCATTTATGCCGTTTATCACGGAGGAGTTTTGGCAACGAATCAAAGCACGCGATGAGAAGGAGACAATTTGTTTTGCTCCATACCCAACGCCAGGAGAGCAAAATCCACAAATTGTAGCTGAAGCGGAGATGATTTTTGAGGTAATCACTAGCATTCGGGAAATACGTACCAAAAAAGGCATCAAAAAGCACGATCCTTTGAAGTTGGCCGTAAAAACCGATAGCCCAGATTCGTTTACCAAGTTTGCGCAGATTTTGCAAAAACAGAATATGGCAGCAATCTCAGAAATAGAGTTTGTAGAGGATAAAGTAGCTGGAGCAGCGAGCTTTGTGGTAAGAAACCACGAATGCTTTATTCCGCTGGAAGGCAAAATAGATGTAGAACAGGAACGCAAAAAGCTCGAGAAGGAACTGGAGCGCCAGAAGCGTAACTTGAATACATCGTCTAACAAACTCAAAAATGATAAGTTTGTAAACAATGCCAAACCGGAGATTGTAAACAACGAACGCAAGAAACTAGCCGATGCCGAGGCCCAAATCAAGGTGTTGGAAGAAAGTCTGGCGAGTTTGTAATAAATACTTTTAGCAAAGTAAGAGTGAAAGGCAGTTGAGAAACTGCCTTTTTTTGCTTTAGTTTTTGCAAATCTATAGACGAGGCTGTCTTATATGTTACTAAAGAACTTTATTTGGAAAAAAGTTTTTTGGAGTACTTTAGACCTGACAGGTTTTTAAAACCTGTCAGGTCTGGAGCTAATATTAAAATATTATTTGGTTGAGAGTATATTACGAGAGAACCCTATCTAAAAAACAACCCAATGCAAAACTACCTACTTCCTCTCGAGACTGGCAAAGTATACCATATTTATAATAGAGGGATTAATGGCTCCAATATCTTTTTTGAGGAACGTAATTATGGTTATTTTCTCGAAAAATACGCTCAATATGTGGGCGATTGGGTAGATACTTTTGCCTATTGCTTACTAAAAAATCATTTTCATTTGCTCATAAGGGTAAAGGACCTACCTGACACTGATCAAGAATCTACTCACCTCAAAGGCCTGCATAGCTCAAATAATTTTTTAAGTAAACACTTTTCAGATCTCTTTAATGCCTATACCAAAGCGATTAACAAAGCCCGACAACGTACTGGAGGATTATTCGAGACACCATTTAAACGTATTTTGGTAAAGGATGAAGCCTACTTTAGTCGTTTGATTGGTTACATTCATCATAACCCACAAAAACATGGTTTTGTAAATGACTATCGCGACTATACCCATTCTTCTTATCATAGTCATCTGTCACTCAGGAATACGAAACTATCTCGTGATGAGGTCTTGGGTTGGTTTGGTAATCGAGCGGCTTACGCTGATTTTCACGATTCATTATATAATGAGCAGGGTTTATCAGATTTAATTATTGAATTAGATTAGTTACCCTTTCCAGGTTTGGCAGATTTTTTAAATCCATCAGGTCTAAAAAAACAATAGGAGTTTCTCTTATATGGATTTTGACTCGGGTTTTGGTATAAGTCTAATGATAGAGGTATATTGATACCTAATAAAATACCAAAACCATGAAACCATTCCTTGTATGTATCGCCTGTAGTTTGTTTGCTTTACGGGCTTCAGGGCAAATATCTTTTGCTCAACAACAGAAATTTAATCAATATATCGAGTTCAATGATCGTATAGCTACCGCCAGCCTGGATATTATCAGGTGCCTTTCTTCTTATTACCAACGAACCCAAAAATACAAAGCTAGTCCACGAACTTATAGCTATTCCCGCATAAAAGCCCCCACTTGTAGTTGGTCTCAAGCTAAAGTAAAATCCCAATACCAAAAAGCGTTGAATGGTGGTATTCCTTCTTTGAATACCGAGGTACAAGCCCTGTGGTCGTTGCTCAAGCAGTTGAATACTCAAGAAAAAGATCTTAAGGCTTATTGTGCGGCTAAAACCTATACGCAAGACAACTTTGCTCATTCGGATCAAGTGATGGCAGTTATACAAAAAATTTTGGATCAACTGCAAGTACAATCTATCAAATTTCAACAAAAAGTAATTGACTTAGCCAAGCTACGCTATAATGCTCCCAACCCTTATCAAAAGTTAGCAAGAGGAATGGCACAGGTGCTTGATGTTGAGAGTAAATTGGCCACCCAGGTAAAGTTAAGTTTACATACTTCTTATCCAGCAAACCCAAGCGAAGTGTTGCTGATGCAGAATATTAAACAACTCAATGACTTATTGCTTAAACTTATAGGACAAAACAAACAGAGTGTTCAGGGCATAGCCTGGGAAGCTTATGTAAACTTTGTAAGAGAGGTAGAAAAATTGCTGGATTCACGCCGTAGGCAGTGGGATGTAAGTACTAATAGTGACAAAAAATCAAGTTATCACAATCGCTTATTTGCTTCCCATGATTTACTTATCAATTCTTATAATCGTTTTGTAAAGCATAGTCAAAGAGCACAAGTTTATTTACTAAACTATAGCCGTACGGCCCTCCGATTCACCCTAAAAAAAGCCGGTAACTCCCTGTCTTTCCCTAATCTTTTGAAATTTCAGGATCATGCTATTCCTGACTTATCGCTCATGAAGCATTCTCAGCCTATGGAACATCAGGCAATGGATGTACTGAACGATTATGTAGTCTGTATTAACAAATGTATTATTAAAAACGATCGGTTGATACAAACCCTTACTCAATACCACTCCCGTATTCAACAAATAGAACAAGCAAAAAAAGATTCGGTCAACCCCAATAAAAGGCAACTTGATTACCCAACATATTTTTCGCACGATTATTTCTACCCCAAGTCATCGTTTTATAGTGTTCTGAATCAGCGCTATGTCTTACCAATGCCTTACCAAACATTATTAAACGCTCAAATAAGGCAAATAGAAGACATTGTAAAAGAAATAACTGGCTTAGGTTACCAGCTCGATACTTATTTAAAAAATAAAAGCTATGTTTCAGATAATTTTGCCCAATCCAAAAAAATACTGGCTCGTTACCAATACCTCTACCGTATTTTTGATAAAAAGCGTCATATGCTGGCTACCAATATTCAAAAGATACACAGAGCCTATCCTCCTGATAAAAAAACAGTATTTGTAAGTGCGTCTAAGCAACATCTTTTGAAGGCTTTGGCCTTGGGCAAGCCTATCATAGACGCTACCCGGAAATTTCTCAAAAAAGACTTCAAAACTTTGCTGAATGAGCATCTGGCCGATTCATTGGTACACGCATTTACTAGTTCTCAAGTACCAGAGACTCAAAAAAACTACACCCTTAGAGAAACAATGCGTCTGATTACCTCATTTGTACAAGCGGCTGAATCTATCACCAAGGCAAAAGGTAAATACAGAATATCGCACCATACTATTCAAGATGTGTATGATAAATACAATGCATTAATCAAAAGGTACAATAACGTGATTAGGATGGCTAAGTACCCCTTACTCAAAAAGGTGCGTTATCCAAAGGTTTTAAGTTTTGAACGTACCGAGTATACTCCCTGTGATTGTGGCGATGGCACCGAAACCATAGATATGACCAGTATGGAGGGATTTGCTTACAACAACTTCGTTTTACTATTGGATTTATCAGAATCTATGGAAGAAGAGCTGCCTACGCTCAAAAATGCTTTGAAGTACTTGGTAAACATTATGCGCCCAGAAGATAAAATAACGATAGTGGGGTTTACTTCGCAAGCAAGTTTGATGCTTCGCCCTACGTCTGCCAAAAAGAAGGTACAGATTATTCAGGCCATTAATACCCTTAAAACCAGTGGTAAAACTAATGGTGAAGCAGGTATTAGAATGGCTTATGAATGGATCGGAAACTATTACAAAAGCAGCCGTAATAATAAAATTATTTTGGCTACCGATGGGATATTTAGCATTAGCCAGCCAACCTATGATATGATACAAAAGAAAGCAGGCGAAGAAGTTTCCTTATCAGTATTTAGTTTTGCCAACCAATTGAAAGCTTATGAAAAGCTCAAAAAATTAGTAACGCTTGGTAGGGGAAGCTATGAGGTGGTATCTGCAGGTAATATCACCTACAAAATGGTAAGAGAGGCACAAAGCAAAAAAATGGCGAAGCAAAAACGACGAAGAAAACAGAAAAATGCCATACCTCACGTAAATAAAAGACCCTGCGACTGTAATTCTACTAAAATTAATAAGATAAAACCTCCTGTTAGCAAAAAAACAACAACCTATCAGGGTGGGGTGAATATGACCAGTATGCAAGGGTTTGCACCTAATAACTTGATGCTTTTGTTAGATGTATCAGGCTCAATGAGAGACAAAAATAAATTGCCTTTGCTCAAGCAATCTTTCAAATATTTGGTCAATATTATGCGTCCAGAAGATGAAGTATCTATTGTGGTGTATGCCGGAGATGCGGCCATTGTACTGGAACCAACCTCAGCCACCAACCAAGAACAAATCAATACCGTGATTGATCAATTGCGTTCGAGTGGTAAAACCAATGTAAAGGCGGGATTTAAGCTTGCGTACAAATGGATGAATAAGAACTACAAGGAAAACGGGAATAATCGGATCATTTTGGCTACTGATGGAGAGTTTCCTATCAATAACTACATATACAAGCTGGTAGAAAAACGAGCCGAAAAGGGAATCTACTTATCAGTATTTAGCTTTGGCAATAGTGATAAAAAATACCAAAGTCTGCAGCAATTGGTAGAAAAAGGAAAGGGCAATTATGAACATATAGATCCAAACAATGCCAACTACAAATTAGTAAAAGAAGCGCAAAGTACGCGTGTGAAGTAATTGTGCTTGAAACAATACTTGGAAGTGAATGCTCCACTGTCGCAGGTGTTTAAGTGAAACGACACCTGCAACTTTTATCCTCTAGGCAAGCTTTGTTGGTAACTTCTCACAGATAAATCCTTAGGCTTAAACTAAAACTTCACTCATTCCTTACCAACCAAAACCAATAAATCAAGATGAGTTGGGCAACGAAGCGTAGCCATAAAACAACGGCACCAACTTCGGGAAAGCCAGGAAACTTGCCAATGAGCAGATGCCAGGTATGGACAAAAACCAAGAAACTTACCAATAAAAAGAAGGAAATATACACTGCTAATTGCCTAAATCTGGTCCAAAAGCCAATGGCCAGGGCAATTTCTATGGCACCCACCAATAAGTTAAGAAAAGCCGCCAAGGTAGGAGGGAAAAGAGGTGGCATTGCCTTTACAAAAACCGATGGAATTATAAAGTGAGCAAGCCCCGCTGTGGCAAACATCACTGTAAAAAAAGGAAAAGCAATTTTTTTCATGAGGTATATTGAAATTCAAAAAGCACTCGAGGTGAATTCTTTATCGAAAGTCAATATTGAAGGAGATTGTTTGTTGAGATTATTTTCTTGAGCGTTTTTTTGTCAAAGCTTCGTTTTAAAATACTTCACATTCCCCGCTTTATCAGTAATCGTAAGCACCAAGTTTCCCTTCATTCGTTGTCTGTAGGTGGCAGGAGCCGACCAAATTCGAGAAGCCTTATGCTCATAGTTCATCAACAGAAACTGACCATTGAGGGTAGCCTTAAAATTTTCAATACCTGAGAGGTTATCTTTGATTCTGAAGGATATACTGTACAACGATTTGCGAAGCCAACGCAGGGTAGGAGGTGTGCGGTCATAGCGAAGCTTATATCCTCCCAGTTTATCATATTCAAATATGATGGTATTGCCTTCCCAACGACTTTTGATAAAGCGATTACCCCGATAAATGTTCCAGCCCTTTTTGTTTTTAGGAGCAGCCAAAGGTTTGAAACGGATTTGAACATTTCTGAACAGCGGAATAAAGGCATTACTGATTTGAAAGGAGTTTTTGAAGACTTGAGTTTCTAGATACAAAGTATCAAACAATGCGCCACGAGGAAAAGAAATCTCCAGGCGATCTCCCCGGTACCCTACGGTTTGGTTCGAAGGCACCAGCATTTTAAAATTAAACTTTCGCCGTAAGCGACCCAGCTCTACATAATCGGGTAGCCCCAGGCGCAAATCCCATAAATATACTGAAGCAGGGCCTTGCATGTATACCAGTGGCACATCGTAAGACAAGCCTCCTACATTGAAACGGGCTACATCTACTTTTTGCCGAATGTAATGCCCCTTGACAATCAGCGTATTACCCATCACTTGGTGGGTCAAAAAAGCACGGCGAGGTACTGCACTGGGGCGAAACTTTGTCAGGGGAGGAAGTTTGCCACGAATAGTAAAGGTAAGTACACTGGTATTGCCCCAAAAATCACTCGCATACACGGCTACTCGGTGTAACTTTGAATCTTGAATATTTAAAATTCCACGATTGTTGGTTTTATAGAATGTGTAAGGATTGCCTTCCGCCACATAACAACGTTGAAACCCTCGATAACTTTTGGCGTGTCGAGCATAATCGGCATGTACCCGCATCGCTTTATTGATGTGATGATCTATTTGGGTTACATCCGATTCAAAGGTGGTTTGTCCATCCATCACCACCTTTATTTTGGTGGTACCAAAGGTATTGCGTGAGCGGTTCATGAGGTCGTGAGTAAGCAACTCTAGGCCCACCTGACCATTGATCGTGATCACCTGATTCAAACTATAACGATTGTAACCAGTTTTTCTGACCTTGAACTCAAAGCGGCCAAACCGGTGGTTGACTCTTCCATCAAGATGTAGGGTTTTGATGGCCAATGAACGAATCAAAGGGGCTACTTTGTCATCACCCACTTCTTTGAAACCATACTGAAAGGGGTTAAGAGCTACATCGTCCAGCGTGCGCACCTCATAGTGGAGGTGAGGGCCGCCCGAGGCTCCAGTATTACCTACATAGCCAATGATTTCTCCCTTCTTTACCGGAATGGCATATGCTTTCAGGTATTCTTCGTAAAAAAAGTCTTTTTGTTGGTATTGACGGCGTTTGACAAATTGGGCAATTTTAGGGGCAAATCGCTGCAAATGCCCATAAAGTGTTTGCTGTTTGGTAAGGGGATGATACAAGTAAATGGCATTACCATAACCATAGGTAGAGGCTTTGAGTCGGTATACATAGCCACTGGCCGAAGCTTTTACTGGAGTGCCTGGATTGGCGGCAATGTCTATCCCCGCGTGAAAATGAGTGCTTCGTATTTCGGCAAAGTTGCCCGAAAGCCAACTTGTTTTACCAGGATTTACTGGAAACAAATAAGGCTTATTTTGGGCTTGGGTAGCCAAATTGGCTGAAAGTAGTGCAAGTAACAGATAAAAATAAGAAGGAAGTGATGGTGTAAATAAACTTTGAATATTTTTTTTGTGCATGCTTCTCGTGGCTCCCTACAAACGGCAACAAATAATCAAACAATCAACCATTGAGATGGGGCTATTTATTGTCCCCATCATTTTTTTTGGATTTACGCTCCTTGCGGGAAATCCATTCTTTTTGCATTTCTTCCAGCAAAAACATTTTTTCATCAGTCGATAGCGCCTTATCGGCATATACCAAACTGTTGAATTTGTTTTTAAACTCGCTTTTCTCGGTTTTTACCAAGGTTTTTATGATTGTCAAATAAAAATCAAACATAAGATTGGGTTTTGGTGCCAGAACAAGCCATTGGCTTAAATTCACTAAACTAATAATTTGTTCATTCTTAAGGTTATGAAAATTAAACATTAAATCCCAATACGCAAAAGCAAAAAGTCAAATTTGTTGGGGTTGGTAAGCCCAAAGGTGCTGGCATCTAACAAATAGCTCCAACGAAAACCCAAATCTATTTCTAACAAACGGGCGGCTCTGACATCAAAAGTGAGCTCTACCCCGGCAGAACGCATAAAACGTGCTCCTTGAACGGCCGAAATTCTATCAATCAGGCTAGAACTCAGGCTGGTAAAATCATAAAATAAGTTGGCCTTGATGCGTTTGATGAACAATAAAGACGACAACGGCAAATCGGGGTATAACAAAGGGAAGCTATAATTAATCCCATAACGGAAGGCACTATCCTCGAACCAGCTTCCGTAACCACGAGAGTAGGGGAAGAAATTTGGAAACTTATAGGCATTGTAAAAATTCTCTCTTTGGTAGGCAGTATTGAAATATAAGCTGTGATTCTTGGCAAATCCAGGCAAATAAAGGTTAAAAAGCCCTAAAAATACGTTGCCTGAGTTAACATCTTGCCCAATGGTGCCCCGATGCCACAAATCGAGGTAAAACCAAAAGCGAGGATTGATGTGTTGTACGGCACGTTGCTGTTGCATATTGATCCTGAATCTAAATTCCAATGCTTGAATACCTTGTTTTTCGAAGGAAGCAAAATCTAAGTTTCTTCGGGCAAAGTTGGAGGCTCCATTACCCACCAGGGTATCTAACTGAAAAATGCTGATATCTTCATTGTCAAAATTGATATTGATTTGGTGAAAATTAGCATTGAGGGTAATGTTTTTGAAATTGGCTCCTCCCGAAAAGTTAAAAGGAATTTCTAACCCGGCTGAAAAGCGATCTTCTCTCCATTTTTGTTCATTGATGCCAAAGGTAATGGTGGTATCATTGATGATGGACGAGGTACCCAGCACCCGACTTCTATTGCTTCTTTGGTAGCTGGCATTGATAATCGGAAACAGCTCAGCATAGCGTAAGGTACCTCCGTAAGAAAAGGTTTCTTCGTTGGCGTTAAAAAAGCCAAATGCCTCTGCCGATAGGGTACTAAACTTATTATCAGACAATAAACGAAGGCCATAGTTAGGGTGTAATACATTGAAAATCAAGCTGTGAGGATTCAAAAAACCCGTCCATTTATTATACTTCCTTACTGGAAACTTATTATCGGGTACTTTGTCAATGATGCTTCCCCCAGCTTGCTCACTAATGGTGTTATAAAAACCATTGTCTATAGGGGTAGCGTCATTGTAGGGTATCCAGTTTTCGGGTTGTAGTGGCATTGTTGTAATATCATAGCCTTTAGGGCTAAACTCGCTCATAACCAGGGTGTTGCCATCTGGGGAAACACTAGGATAGAAGGCTCCTAACTTGGACGAGGTGACTTGATAAAGCTGATTTTCTCCTCTTTTGACCGCAAAAATGTTGTGAATGCCGGTATATGCACCCGAAAAGAAAATAAAATCTTTGTATACATAAGGGTAAGCCATCAACTGAGAAGTGGGCGGAGTAAGATTGGTGGCTTCACCCGAAGTGCTATTGATGAGCTGTAGTTGGTTTTGCTCAGATTGTTGTTTTACCACCACAATACTTTCGTTGTCAGCCCAGGTAGGGAAGGTGTAAAAATTATTATCTGGATTAGCCAAACGGTTCAGTACTTTGCCATCAGCATTGAGTATTACCAAGGTATGTTGCAAGTTATCGCTGGTTTCTACCGTAACGATCTTGTTTCCATCGGGTGATAAAGCAGGGGCAAAGTACTTGCTTTTTCCTGTGATTCTTTTTTTACGCTTGGTTTTAAAATCGTACACTTTAATGATGGAGTAGTCTTTTAGTCCCCAACGTGGATGAAATCGTGATTCAGACCAGCACATCTTCCCTCCATTGACCGACAAGCTATTATTTACACTAGCATTGAGCCCTGACATGGTAATGCGTTCTTCGGTGCCATCGGGGAAAACTTTATAATAACTTCGGACTTCGTTGTAACCACTTTTTTGCACCACCAAAGTATCGGTATTGCCCAAATAATGAGGAAATTCATAACTAACTACGGTGGGTTTCTTAGGATGCTTGATTTTTTTGGTGGGTAAATATTTAATTTCCTGGTCTTGTGCTTTCCAAATACTGTCAAGTTCGGCCCGCACTTTTTTGTACATTTTTGGAGTAGTCATTCCTGTACGACGCTTGAGCCCTCGGCTAAATGGATAAAAAACGCTTCTATATTTTACAGCATCTTGCATTACTCCTGCCCACAATTGCTTGCCGTATTTTCTACGGCCGTAGTTGATCATATAATACCCCAAACGATAATGATCGGGTACAAAATCTTTGAGCGAGCCAGCGGCGGCTTTTTCGTAGCCATAATAAATATTGTTCATGAGCAACGAACGATACTCCATCTCAAAACTGGGCTGACGTCCCCGACCAGTTTTGCTTAACTCGGTTTCGCTCACCACGGCATCTCCTTCAAAATACCAACGAGGCAAGGCCGCACCTACTACGCCCCCCCAAGGCCAAGAACCTAACACGGTGCGTACCACTCCTGAGACGCCTCGACGAGAATTGCTAAATTGCTTTACGTGACGGTATTCGTGTATGGCTAGCATATCGAGCCAGCTGGAAGACCCATTGAACATAAATTGAGGAGGAGTCATATAAAACTCTGAGCGGAAGGGGCCTGGGCTTACAAATCCATTGGGGTTGGTGGTTTGGTTTTGCAGAAATATCGTCACAGGCATCATCTTGTCCCCAATGGTTTCGTTGGAGTTGTCCCAAAGATAATGCACAATGTTGGCGACCCGTTGGCCTTGTTTCTCTAGGTTACGAGGAAAAATCACCCGCACTTTGTCGGTTTTTATCTGACTCCATTTGAGCGATAAAGGGTTCAATCCTAGTTGATTGGCAGGGATTTGGGCCTGAGTGGAAGGAATATGAGCAAAAACTGTAAACCATAAAATCAATAGCACCAGGGAAAATCTTCTCTTCATATCTTTACGGGAAGTAGGAGTGTAATATTTTGAGTATTTGACTAATTGTACTTGAGATCAAATAACAAATAAATTGTTATTTCGCCTAATATCCAAGTTTATAAAGGAGACATGATTTGGGTGAGACTCCACTAAATCATCTGCGCTTTTAACAAACTTCTTTAGCTTTTCATTCCGAGATATTTGTTAAAAAACCAATTTTATTGGTGCAAAACTCTCGGTGAGTGTCAATTCCTCTTCCAGGGTAAAATTGTTGTTCCAAAGGGTGATTTTCTGCAGTTGAGGTAAGTTTTTTAATGACTGTGGCAAACTATGAAGTGAATTGTGATGCAAATACAGGGTTTTGAGTTGAGTAAGCGCACCCAAAGAGTCGGGCAAATTAGTGAGTTGGTTAAAACTTAATACCAACTCTTCAAGTTCGACTAAATCACCAAGGTTTTCAGGCAATTGAGTGAGTTGATTGTGGTGCAACCAAAGTTTTTTTAAAGCGGTAAGTGCACAAACACAAGCTGGAATCTGACTAAATTGATTATAAAATAAATTGAGGGAATTGAGCTGTGTCAATGCACTGAGTTCTTGAGGGAGGTCTTGTAGGCCCAAACGGCTTAAATCTAGGTGAGTATCTTCCAAAAAGGAATAAACAAGTCCATAATTGACTAGAAAAAACAATTTTACGTCTTGATCCTGAAGTGCCTCGAGGATGCTTGCCGGAATGCCCCCAGTTTTCATAAGTTCACAAGCCAGCGCTACATTACTTTCGTCCGGATTAAAAAAAAGCTGCTCTATTTTAGAGGTTAATTCTGGATTACTTAAAATGTATTTCTCCACGATTGTTTTAGGGGCTTTGATTTTCTTATTGCTTAATTTATGTAGTTTTTTAGATGAATAAAAAACTTGTGGAAATGATTTTTAGAGGCGTTGGTTTATACTGGTTTTAATTTTTTATTTTCTCCATTGCGTCCTCATTTGCTGGTATAAACAGGTGTTAAGAATAATATTTTTACTAACCCATCATCATCAATGAAATACTTATATTATTGTATTATAGGCCTTTTTTTGAATCTAAGTATTACACAAGCTCAGCCAGATTCTACCTATACTTCTCTTGAGAGCCTTTTCAAGAATCCTCAGAATGTGTACCGATTGAACTTAAAATCTAAGAATTTAAAAACATTACCCTTGAGGATATGGCAATTGAAGAATTTGGAGGTTTTGGATTTGTCTTTCAATGATTTGACTGCACTGCCAGCCAGCATTGGCAAATTAACCAAGCTAAAGGTCATCAATTTACAGTTTAATAAATTGAATACGCTTCCTGATGCGATTGGCCAACTAAAAAGCTTAGAAAAATTAGATTTGACTCATAATAAAATTATGTCTCTACCGATCAGTTTTGGGCAATTGAAAAAGCTACAAGCACTAGATTTATCAAATAATCAACTACAAAGCTTACCTCAGAGTTTTGGCCAGTTGGATGGTTTAAAATCACTGCGTTTAGACTTTAATAAGTTTAAGGTCTTTCCATTGAGTATTAGCCAATTAAAAAACTTACAGGAATTATTTTTCACCGATAATCAGTTGAATCGCCTGCCATCTAACATTATACGCTTGAGAAACTTGCAGGAGTTATACCTTGCGAATAATCAGTTAATTAAATTACCGGACGAGATTGGTCAACTTAAAAATCTTCAGGAGTTTGGGGTGATCAATAATAAACTCACGACATTGCCGAGTAGCATCGGGCAATTACAGAATCTAAGGTGGATGTTTTTGAATCTGAATCAATTAAAAGTATTACCTGACAACATTGGGCAGTTACAAAACTTGACTTGGCTGACTGTGATGGGGTGCAAGTTAACCAGTATTCCCAAAAACATTGGCCAGCTTAAAAATCTCAAGGACTTGAATCTATATGAAAATAAGCTTAAAAAACTACCCTTGAGCTTGGCAAAATTACAAAAACTAAATTATTTAAACGTGGAACGAAACCAATTGACTTCCTTGCCTCATAATATTGGTTTATTAAAAAACTTAGAAGTACTCGCCTTGTCGCAAAATGCCCTAAAAACGCTTCCAAGTAGTATAAGTCAGTTAAAAGACTTAGAAAGATTATACCTGACAGCGAATGATCTGAAAGTTTTCCCAGAAGTGATTACAAAATTGAAAAGACTGGAAAAGTTGGATTTAGCTTTCAATCAGATCAAGCAACTACCTCCACAGGTCAAAAATTTAAGTAACCTCATTTTACTAGACCTGAGAGAAAACCTGCTATCTGCTGACGAGCAGAAAAAGATTAAACAATGGTTACCAGATTGCCGCGTCTCTTTTAAATAAAAACCTTAATAATTATTTAAAACAAAGAAGTTTGTGAGTGCTGTTGAATAGGTTGCTCGCATATTTTACGAAAACGGCAACCCGCACAATTGGCCTCCGAACGGTTTACTGGAAAACGATTAATGTCTAGCTGAGTGTATTTTAGATGCGCTTCGGCCAATATCATTTCTTCTACACTATTGGCGATATTTTTTTCAATATTGGCAACGTCTTCCAGGGTAATCGTGTAATCTCGGACTTCGTTTTTAAGTAATTGATATTCCGTGAGTTTTATTTCGGTAATAGGGAATTGCTCCAAGGCTGCGGGAAAATCGCGGGGGCGAGCACATTTTTTGAGCACCCAAGCGTATAAAAACAATTGCTCTTCGTAGGTACGATTGGCCTTGGAGTGAACCTTCCAATCTACGATGTGTACTCGAAAAGGATGATCTAAAAACACCACTAAATCGGGAATCGCAGTAATGGTAAAATGATCGTTGTATTTGATCTGAATGTCTTGTCGCTGGGTAATGAGTTGATCGGCCGATCGCAGGTATTCTAAAAAATGCTGATTGGCAAACAGATTTTTAAGGGCTTGAATAGCTTCCAGATAAGCTTGGTTGAGCGTATCACGGGTGATTTTTTCGGGGGCATATTCCAAGTCATACAACGCCAAAAAATGTTCTCCTGCCTTAGTTTTGGTGATTCCCGGCTGTCGATATCTTTTTTCTTTGGCAAAAGCATATTGCTCCTGAAACAACTCTTTCATAACTTCCACTACTTGCTTGTATTGGGGCCAAATGCCTTGACGAAGGTAAGGAATCACCTCTTGTCCAATGATATAATCTACCATAGAGCCTCGCCACGCGTTCAAAGACTGAAGTTGACGTAAAATAGCTGCCTCCTTGCGCTCAGGGTCTTTTGTAGCGTTGGCATTGGCCATTTTATGATGATAAAACCATTGCCGTTTGCAAAAATTAAATTGACGATAAGAAGAAAACGACCAACGCATAAATTTTATTTTTTTTTGATGGCTGTTAACCTTTACAAGTACGTATCTATTAACAGATACAAAACTATTAAGAGTATGCTTAAATTTTGTCTTCGGAGATAAAAAAGATGAGTGATCATCGGTAATGAAGTAGGTTTTGAGCGAATAGTTGGAAATCCCGATACATCGGGGCCAAAGCTATTGGCGAAAAAGATGCTGATATGAGCGTTGGTCAATCGCTTTTTTAGCCCAGATTATAACTTTTAAACGTACTCTACAATTATCAAAACTATAACTCTCAGAAATTATGATTAAGAATTCAATCTTAGGTATTCTAGCTTTAGTATTAGTCTTCGGAATGACTTCATGCGGTAAAGGCGGCAAGTTTTCGGACAAAACGAAAAAGATGATGGACAAAAAGTGGAGCTATGATGTAGAAGCTAGCCGGGCCGCGGTAGGCAAAGCGATGACTGATGCTGGAATCAAAAATGGTTCAGATGTGGTAAACCTTAAGGGCGATGTGAAAAAAATTGCCAACTTTTTGGGAACCCACTCACTTCAATTCTACAAATCAAAGGGTAAATTGGCTTGGCAAAGAAAAAGCGGCAAAGGTTTGCTTTCTTCTACCTCTAAAGGTTGGGCCAATTGGAAAGACAAAGATGAAACTTCTATTGAATTGGTAAACTACAACGGCAAAGGTAAAAATGCGGTTTTCAAAGTAGAAGAAATCACCGACAGCAAATTGGTATTCTTAAACGAAGCCAACCGTAAGAAGATTTACACCAGTAAATAATCGGATTATCGAACAAAGAAATTAGATAGGTGGTCAGTATTTGACCACCTTTTTTTATGGGTTTACTCGTAGTTTGAGTGGATTGTTATAATTTTGGCTCTTCAAAATTTAACAAATGACATATAATGAATAACCCTCTATACAAATTATTCGAGAGTCAGGTAGGCAAACCTATGAAAGAAAACGCCCCTCCTTTTACCCAGTGGCTCGAACCTACCCTAAAATCGGTAACCCCTGGACAATTCGAATTGGAAATTACTGTGAGGAAAGAAATGACTAATCCGCTGGGCCTGCTTCACGGAGGAGTGCAAGCCGCCATTTTGGACGAAGTGATTGGAATGACGGTAGCCTCACTAGATAAACCATTACCTGCCGTATCGGTCAACCTGAATGTAGATTTTTTAGGAAAAGCGAGAGTAGGAGACATTATTGTGGCCAAATCGAATGTAGTAAGGCAAGGACGACAAATTATCAATATGACCGGAGAGCTGTACAACCAAGAAGGCAAACTAATTGCAAGAGCCATGTCTAACATGCTCCAGATAGAGATGAAAAAGAAATAATTTTTGATTGATATCAAAAAGTCCGGTATTGTTAGTTTTTGTAATACTGGACTTTTATAAGGACAGCTGTTTGAAAATGAGATGCTTAGCAAAAATACTTATCATCAAAATTACCAACCCTTTTTGGTGTTTAAGTGAAACGACACCAAAAAGCATTGCTGGGGTAATTTGATGAAAGCCAATTTTAAACTTGCCTTAACCCTCTTTCAGCCAAGCAACAGCTTTTGATTCATCATCAAAAAATGCAGACTCAAAAGTTTGGTGCTTTACTTCGTCTACATGTTGGGTAAGCGCCACCTGAGAAAACAAATCTTTACATACCAAAAAAGCCTTTCTTTGTACGCCCGCCTCAGGGTATACCGTAAACACCTCTTCATCAAACCATTCTTGTATTTCGGGAACGATAATAAAATTAAAATCGATAGAATCGATCAAAAGGGATTGCGGGCGATAGGCTTTGATAAGCTCTAATGACTTCTTGACCTCATTTTTAAGGGTATCTTCATCCATACTCGTGGTAGAAGATTTCCAACGAGTAATGATCATAGAGTTATCTGCATCGAAGGTAATGGTCTTATAATCGGAAGTATAAATTGTCATTGTTCGTATTTTATCTAATGTTCTTACTAACTACTAAATATTGTTTGTGCAATCCTATGGTTTTAATACAAGCAGGAAGAAGTTCACATAGAGGCGGTTGGGCTGAGCTATAGCGTTGGAAGGCGAGATTTGAGTATCTGAAACTCAATATTACTAAAAGCAGAAAGCGCTTTGAAATGTTTGGTTGTGGTGTTGAGAAAGGTGTTGATTGATGTGGCAGGGTAGTTTGTAGGCTCAAATATACATAATTTTATGCTAAATTAATTGTATTTTGAAAGGTATTATTACACACAAAAGTATTCAGGGAGTATTCAGCTTGCCGTGGCCCAAAAAATCCCTGGTTTTCAAGCGTAGTAGGTGATAAAAATGTGAAAAAGGTAGGGGCTATGGGAGCTATATATTACTTTCAGGGATAATTTTTATCTTGGAAGTCATTTCGACTTCTTGCTTTTTTAATTAAACATTACCATACAACAATGAAGAGACTTATACTGTGTAGTATTTTTTGTTTGAGTGGATGGTTATTGGCTCAGGTTCAAGCCCAATCCGAGACTATGTTACTGAGGAGCCCCTCAGCAAGCAATAATTTGTTGGCATTTGCTTATGCCGGCGATATATGGGTAGCCGATAAAAATGGCCAAAATGCCCGCCGTCTTACAGTGCATCAAGGAGCAGAAATAGATCCAAGAATTTCGCCCGATGGCAAATGGGTAGCTTTTTCGGCTCAATATGATGGCAATCGCGATGTGTACATCGTAAGCACTCAGGGAGGCACCCCTATCCGGTTGACGTATCATCCATCGGCCGATTATGTAAGGGGTTGGCAAGGCAACAACAAAGTGTTGTTTATCTCTACCCGAGCCTCTTTTTCAGGGCGTTTCAATCGTTTGTTCTCTATTGGGGTAAAAGGTGGTTTTCCTGAGATGTCGCCCATACCCGAAGTACACCAAGCCAGTGTATCGCCTGATGGAAAATATACGGCTTATATCAAAAATCCTGATCCTACCGAAAGTAGAGGTGTATATCGTCCCTTTAAAATGTACCGGGGAGGAAACATGCCACGCATATGGATTTTTGATAACAAAACCTATGACGTTACTGAAATTCCTGCGGCCAAGTCAAACAATACTCATCCCTGCTGGGCCAATGGCAAAGTATACTTTTTATCGGATCGCAACACCAACGTAAACGTTTTTGAGTATGACCCTCAAAGCAAACAGGTAAAGCAAATTACTCGCTTGAAAGAATTCGATGTAAAAACCTTGACTGCCAACGGGCAAGAGTTAGTGCTAGAGCAAGCGGGGAGGATTCACTATTATAATTTGGCTAACCAACAGCTCAAAACGCTTAAAATTAGCCTTAATCCTGACATCCCTAATCGTCGTCCCCATTATGTGTCGGGAGCGCGCTTTGTAACGGGAATGGATGTATCGCCTACTGGAGTAAGAGCCGTGGTAGCCTCTCGAGGAGAAATCTTTACGGTACCTACCAAAAAAGGAAGCATTCGTAACTTGACCAACTCTACCGGAGCCAACGATCACACTCCAGCCTGGTCGCCCGATGGGTCTAAAATTGCGTATTTGAGCGACCAATCGGGTGAATACCAATTGGCCTTGGTCGACCAAAAAGGCACCAGCAAACCTACTTACGTTTCTTTACCGGGCAACACTTATTATTACAATGTGGCTTGGTCACCAGACAGTAAAAAAATCTTGTTTTGGGACAAGAAAATGGCGTTATACTGGATGGATGTCAACTCCAAAAAAATCACCAAAGTAGACGCAGATCAGTTTTCTAGCCCTGGTAATCACTTGTCGCCTCAGTGGTCGCCCGATAGCGAGTGGATTACTTACGCCAAAATGCTGGACAATCAGTTAAGAGGAGTATTTGTATACAACCTTAAATCAGGCAAGAAAACCCAATTGACTGATGGAATGAGTGAGGCCGATCATCCTACGTTTAGCCGTGATGGCAAATACTTGTTTTTTACGGCCAGTACCAATTATGCCTTGAACATTGGCTGGCTGGACATGACCAACTATGAAAGACCCATTCGTCGTAGCATTTACGCCATTGTATTGAGTAAAAATGGAAAATCTCCTTTGTTTTTAGAAAGCGACGAAGAAAAAGTGAAATCTTCGGGTGGAGGTAAAGACAAAAAAGCAGCAGGTGCCAAGAAAGGTTCTAAAAATAAAGGTGTCACCATTGATTTTGATAATATCTCGCAACGTATCATTGCTTTGCCGATGCCTCCTCGTAATTACTTCAATCTTTCGGGATTGGCTAAGGGCAAATTGTTTTATCAGCAAAGTGTAGCTGGGCAAGGTACTAGCCTGCAAATGTATAATATGAAAAGCCGTAAGGCCAGTACGTTTATGCCAGGAGTCTTTCAATACATTATCAGTGCCGATGGCAAAAAGGTGTTGTATGCTGGCCGAGGCAATAGTTATGGCATTACCAGTACGGCTCGCAAAGCCAAGCCGGGTGCAGGGCGCCTCAACATGCGTAGCATGCGAGTATATGTAGATCCTGCGGCCGAATGGAAGCAAATGTTTAATGAAGTATGGCGCATAGAGCGGGATTATTTTTATGTGAAAAATATGCACGGGGTAGATTGGAAAGCCTCTAAGAAACGTTATGAGCCATTTTTGAATCACGTAGGACATCGCGAAGATTTGAATTATCTCTTTTCGGAAATGATGGGCGAACTAGTGGTTGGTCACAACTATGTAGGAGCGGGTGCTTACCCTAATGTGGCTCGGGTAAATGTAGGGCTTTTGGGAGCCGATTATGAAGTGAGCAATGGTTACTACCGCTTTAAGAAAATTTTCTCAGGCTTGAATTGGAACCCCAACTTCCGCGCCCCACTTACCGAACCGGGAGTGAACGTAAAGCAAGGAGATTATTTGGTAGCTGTGAACGGGGTACCCTTACGAGCCAATCAAAACGTGTATGACTTGTTCCAAAACACCGCCAATACGCAAATTACGATTACCGTAAATAGCCAACCTTCAGCCAATGGTGGAAAAACCTTTACGGTAAAGCCGATTTTTAATGAAGGTGGCTTACGCAATATGGACTGGGTAGAAGGCAACCGTAAAAAGGTAGATAAAATGTCTAACGGACAGGTGGCTTATGTATACATGCCCAACACCGGTGGGGGAGGTTATACCTTCTTTAACCGTTATTATTTCTCACAATTGAACAAAAAAGCAGTAGTAATCGATGAGCGATTCAATGGTGGTGGTTCTGCCGCTGATTACGTGATTGATTTGCTCGACCGCGATTTGATGAACTATTGGGGAACCCGCGACGGAAAGGTGCAAACCACTCCTGGCGCGGCAATTTTTGGCCCTAAAGCAATGATTATCAATGAATATGCAGCTTCAGGAGGGGATTTAATGCCCTTCTTGTTCCGCGAGAAAAAAATCGGAAAACTCATTGGAAAACGTACCTTGGGAATCTTGATCGGTATTTACGGATATCCTCGCTTGATGGATGGCGGTTTAGTAACTGCTCCACGTTTGGGTATTTTTGACAAAAATGGCAAGTGGATCATCGAAAACGAAGGCGTAAGCCCCGACATAGAGGTAGAAATGACTCCCAAAGAAGTCATCTCGGGCAAAGACCCTCAATTGGAAAAAGCAGTACAAGTAGTGATGGAAGAAATGAAAAAGAATCCAGTCAAAATGCTGCCAAAACCCAAAGGCCCCAACCGCGGCAAGAAATAATCTATTGATTTTCAATAAAAAACACAACACGCTGGTAGTATATCAGCGTGTTTTTTTATGGTTTGAGACAAATAATCATTTTTTGAAACATAAACTTCTTGCAATTACATACCTCTCTACTTGTCCTGCCGAGCACCGATGCTTCGGCATTTTCAACTTGCCGAGGTATCTGGTAGACGTTTTCAGTAGCCATTATCAAGGCAGACCCCTCAACAAGTTCAGGGTGACAAAACCGAGCTGGAGCCTCCTTTAAATCACCTACTTCCTCTACTTGTCATGCCGAGTTTACCGAGGCATCTGATAGACATTTTTAGTAGTCATTATCAAAGTAATCCCTAAACCATTTGATATTAGAAGTATTGAATCAGCGTCGCCATGCTCACTATTACTGCATAAAACTCCTACATAGCGGCAGGTGTTGCTGAAATTGTCAGAATAAACGTCGCCATGCTTACTATTACTGCATAAGGCTCTTTAGAAGTGAAAAACTAAAAACGAAAAGTGAAAAATGTTTTTCCTACTCTTCAAAATCACCTCTTACTCGAACTTCCGTAATTCCTAAACAGCCTGTTCACTATTACTGCATAAGGCTCCTACTTGAGGTAACAGGTCAAAACCTTACCCTACTAGGTTCGTCGCCATGCTTGCTATTACTGCATAAGGCTCCTATACGTAAAAGTCCTTGTTCTGTTCAAAAATGAGGACATGTCGCCATGCTTACTATAAATGCATAAGGCTCCTACGATATTGTAACAGTAAGTATTGATTGGCCTGGAAGAGTCGCCATGCTTGCTATTACTGCATAAGGCCCCTACCGCAATCCTCTGGAGTCTCTCCAATCGTGAAATCCGTCGCCGTGCTTACTATTACTGCATAAGACTCCTACTATACAGCGTTGATAGATAAAAAAGACAGTTTAACGTCGCCATGCTTTCTATTATTGCATAAGACTCCTACACTATTACGATACAGCAAAATCTTATTGAAAAAGTGTCGCCATGCTTACTATAACTGCATAAGGTTCTTACTGGTTTGACGGGAAAAAAGTGTACCTCCGTATCATGTCGCCATGCTTACTATTATTGCATAAAACTCTCCGACTTACATCATTGCATTGAATATAGTCCCATTGCTTATTTGAAACAAAAAAAGGCCTCAAAACTACCTTGCAAAGATGGATTTGAAAAACTAGTGATGCCTCAAAAATTCTTTCTTGAGCTAGTAGGGTTGCGCCATATTTTCCTGCCAAAGCGGAATTGCAGTGAGCATTTCCTCAACAAAATCTTCATTCAAACGATCTATAGAGTCATCTTCGGTATCGAAATGATTATAAATTTTTTGGAGAGCTGCGGGAGTGTAACATAGTTTGGCCCGTAGATTTTCTATCCAGTTTGCCCTAATGATTAGTTTGATAAATCGCTTGGGTTTTCTAGAAAGCCCCACGACCACCACATCTTCACAAGTGCCTGGAAACCAGTCAATCACATATACTTTGGTGCCAGGAGAAAACAGCTTGGTGCCTATATGCGTTTCAGACCCTCCTGGGCCAACTTTTCTGTTTTCCACAATATTGGCGACAACTGTCCAAACTGGTTCTAAGGTAGTATTGTTCATAAGCCTTTAGTGTAATGGGTGAATAAACCGAATCACTTAACTTTATACAAAGAATCTGAGGATAATTCTACATCCAGCTCTATCTCTATTTCTTCATCAATCAATGAATCGGGGATAGAGCTGAAATCCCCCTTTTCAAAGACAGAATAAAAACCAGTACGATCCTGAATGATGCTATCTACCAAAATTTTGGAAATTTGGTCATACTCCATCGTGTGCACCAGACTCGAAAAACAGCCCTCATTGTACACCACCAACAGGCCATAGTTTGGATGGTAAAAAAAGTTGCTTTCTTCACCAGCAGAGTTTTCAAGATTATAATAATACTTGAGTATCTTAAACTTTTGTTGATTAATTGTAAAAGTTTTGGTGCCTACCAAAGGTAATAAGGTGTTTTTATCAAAGTAAATCAAGGAATCTTGGCGAGGCAGTTTGGTAAAAAAGTAATAGAAACGAAGGCCTTCTTCCAGGAAACCACTGGTGGAGATGCTATCACTGTACAAAAAATAGGAGGTGTCGTTTTTTGTGGTTTTCACAAAATGGATACTATCACTGCGCCAAATTTTGTCTACACGATTGGTATCCCGATCGTAGTTATGTAATAATATTCGCTGAGAAATAACAGTTTTTGAATTTCCACAGCTTGTAAATACCCATATACTCACCACCCCAATAAACAGCGCTACAAATTTCATATTTGATAAGTTTGATTACATCAACACCCCATCCTTTGCTTGTATTGGCGCAGGTAAATCAGTTTCACCCAACATTTCGCGGAGGTCTATTTCTATAGTACGACAAAGCGAAAGCATGGGGATATCGTTGGCCATTCCTTGAAATGGATTTTCGGAGTAGTCGCCCACGGTTTCCATCATAACATACACCCAGCCAATCAACACCGAAATAGGAATAGATAGCCAAAAACCCCAGTCGCCGATCTTCATCAATTCGGGAATCATGCTAAAAGGCAGCAAAAAGATGAATATCCAGATAAAATAACGGCTCATATTGGCGTATTGTCTGGGCAAAGGAAATTTTTTGATACGCTCATTTTTGCCTTGCAAGGTGTAAAAACCACGAAGTACGTTTTCCATTTCTACATGACGAAAATCATCAATCAGCCCTTGTTCCCGTAGCTTGGTCAGCTCCCGCGATTGTTCATTGATGATTTGGGTCGCAGTATTGGCATAGCGCACCATTCGCCCACACTCTTTTTTGGGCAAAAATTGCTGCAAATCGGCTTCAGTCACTTCATTGGCTACCAAGCCAATCCCAAAGTTTTCCTGGTAATAACGGGCCATTTTGGCCACTCGACCGCTTTGACTAATGTGCTCCCAAGAAGTGGGTGCCAAAAGTTGGCTACGATGCGTGTAGAGCCAGCCAATGTGCCTATAAATAAGCCTTTGTTTGATTTGGTGAATGGCTGATTCTGAATATTTTTCTTGGGTAAATAGGTTGCTTACATAGCCATCTACCATCATTCCCCAGGTTCGGCTATCATTCACTATGCCTCCCCAAATTTTGCGGGCTTCCCACATTCTATCATATGCCTGGTTGTTTTTAAACCCCACATAAAAGGCTACTGCAGTTCCTATAATAGAAATGGGAAGCCAAGGAATTTGAATGCTCATCAGTCCATAATGGTACAGCGCAGCAACCGATCCCATCAGACCGAATAACCAAATAAGTGGAAAACCAGTCCATTTGATGAATGATGTAAACTTTATTCCTTTCGTAACAATCATTTGCTTTAAATATTTTATAGGTTAGTACTTGACTTATAGATAGGCTGCCCGTATTTCACGAGGATATGCCATAGGTATTTTAATTGTTGTAATTGATGTGCTAATAAGCTTGGATCAGTAGTGGCTTGCAGATAACTTTGTTCTGCTTTGGCCAAGGCATACGCATGAATGTATTGATCTATTGCTACTTGTTGAGCCAGCAGAGGCATTTCTTTTCCCCGAAAATGGTTAGGCACTTCAGCAATGGCCAATTGCAAGCCTTTGTTCCAAATTAATTTTATTTCGCATTTTTCACAAAGCAAGGCTAAATCTTTTTCGTATTCGGTATGCTGGTAGGCATAATCAGCTACCAGACAATCCACATCTTTATCTAGCTGGATATCAGTATGTATTTGGGCTTCTATATAATGATTTAGATTACGACTGGAAGGCTCAAAACATACCTGATCATAAGAAGTGTGCAACCGTTTAGTTACTTGATCAAGCAATTGATGAGGACGAATGTTGTGGTAACCAATGGCAAAATCTCTTTCAAAAGCCTCTAGTAATAAATTGGCCAGAATACTCTCAAAACTGCGAATGGTTCCTTTTGCCTCGGGGTTTAAATGAGAGTCAAGATACGTAAAGGTGGCGTATTGGGTAAGTTGAGGCTTTAGCACTAAAAAACAAGAACCAAAACGGGGGGCTGGACCATCCGAAAACCTAAACAAATCCAGCGCACCATATTTAGGCCTATTGGTTACATTGATTGATGAATCATAAGTATTCCCGAAAAGTAAATTTTCCCATTGATCTCGTTTACCGCCCACCTTGGGGTCAAGTGCCCCATTAGATAGGTTGGTTTCAAACTGACTTTTGTAGCGTTTACTTTCTATTAATAGCTCAAGCACGCTTTTACCCTTTTCGTTTAGCCTATAAGGATGAAAGTGTACTACTATGTTGGCTTGTGCTTGAATTTGGGCAATGAAAAATACAAGTTGCTCTTGCGAAATATTAGACATTTCGCACACATGGGCCAATGATTTATGGGCTTGGGCGCTTTTTTGGCGAGCGTATGCCTCGATAAATTCAATGGCCGAGCGATTATGATCTCTTTCAGACATATGCATAGAGTGATGGTTAATTACCTTTGCCTACAATAGAAGGCGTAACTAACGTATACATCTTAAAAACACCCCAAGCGGCCAACACGCCCACCAAACCACCTACAATAATATCTCCTGGATAGTGTACCCCCAGATAAATGCGGCTATAAGCTACTATAAAAGCCCACACAAACATCCAACGCCAACGGCCTCTAAACAACAAAAACATAAACATGGCCATCCCAAAGGCATTGGCTGAGTGTGAGGAGGCAAAACCATAAGCACCTCCCCGATATTCGTGGCCATTTTGATCTTTGAGTACATGTACCTTATCTTTGATTAGTTTTTCGTGGGAAGGGCGAGGGCGCTCAAAATAGGGCTTCATAAACCCTGAAGTAAAACGATCTGCTATAATGACTACCAGTACGATAGACACCACCGCCATTAGCCCCCTTTTCCAGCGTAAACGTAGTATCATCATGACCACCAGAAAAACATAAAATGGAATCCAGGGCGAACGAGCACTGATCCACCACATGACCGGATCGAGCCAAGGAGCATGCACGCCATTCAAAAATGTAAATAACTGTATATCAGCTTGTATGAGTTGATCTAGCATCTAAGAATTATGAATTTTTAATTATGAATTATGCTTTCCCTTTTTACCAGTAAGCTAAATTTATAATTCATAATTATTTAATTGATCATTAATTATCCCACGCAATTCCTTTTTTCAAATATTTGAGGGTTTTTTCTTCTTCGCTGCCGGGTTTGGTTTGGTAGTTATACATCCAAGAGGCATGAGCAGGTAAACTCATCAAGATAGATTCTATGCGGCCGTCAGTATCTAGTCCAAACTTGGTTCCTTTGTCATACACCAGATTAAACTCCACATAACGTCCACGACGTACGCGTTGCCATTCTACGTGATCATCTGCAAATGTCTTGTCCCGATTTTGGGCAATCAAGTGCGTATAAATAGGCGCAAAGGCGTTTCCTACCGATTGTACAAAAGCAAAACGGTCTTCAATGGAAATTTCATCAGTGGCCTGTAAGCGGTCAAAGAAGATGCCCCCAATACCTCGTGTTTCCTGACGATGCTTGATGTAAAAATAATCATCCGCCCATTTTTTAAATTCAGGGTAGTATGTGTCATGGTGTTGGTCACATACCTTTTTTAGGGTTTGATGAAAATACTGGGCTTGTTCTGGTACTACATAGATAGGGGTAAGGTCAATTCCGCCTCCAAACCAAGCAATTCCGGTGGATAATTCAAAATAACGTACATTCATGTGGATAATTGGCACATGAGGATTGGCAGGGTGAATAACAATGGATACGCCAGTGGCATAAAACTCGGCTTTGGGGAAGCCCATCTTATCTTGTAATGCCTGAGTGGTTTCTCCATGTACTGCAGAGAAGTTTACTCCACCTTTTTCTATAACGCTTCCATTGCGAATGATGCGCGTACGGCCACCACCACCACCAGGGCGATCCCATAAATCTTGTTCAAACGTTGCTTTGCCGTCTGCCTGCTCCAGAGCAGTACATATATTATCTTGTAAAGATTTAAACCAATCGGTGTATATTTCTTTTGCCATGTGTGTTGTCATTATAAGAGGATGAAGCCGTCTTGACTTTTTAGTAAAAGCAAAATAGGGCGAAGGTATTTAAATGGTAAAACAAAAATAAGACTCACCCCAGTGTGCGAAGTACTCGGCAAATATATGATAAAGACTGAAATAATACCTCACTATTTTTAAACATCCCCTTCGCATTATCCTGACTGCTTGACCTTGACCTAATTAGCGGAGTAGATATGAATAATCCTACATAGGTTTTACAAGAGTTACTGCTTATCAATGATTCATCAGTCAATGCTTGATCTATTTGTCCAGTGTTTGTCCATTGATGTTTTTTGCTTCACGGAAACAGGAAAAGTATTTTTAACTGTGATAAATAAACACCCTAATTATGAAGTTAAAGAGAATATTACTGTACGCATTTATACTATTCGTTACCATTTCAACAAGTTTAGCACAAGTTACTTACGAACGTGCTTTCCCTAACCTTGATTTTGCCTTGCCTGTAGAAATACAAGATGCAAACGACGGAAGTAATCGCCTTTTTGTAGTAGAGCAAGAAGGTAGAATAGCAGTTTTTCCAAATTCGAACAACGTAATCGAAGCTCAAGTCAGCACTTTTCTGCAAATCAACGTAGGGAATGTTGCGGGGGAAGAGTTGGGATTGCTTGGGCTCGCATTTCACCCTGATTTCCAAGCCAACAGGTATTGTTATATCTATTATGTGATAGACCAAGGCGGTGGGGTGATCACTGTCTTTCTGGACCGATACACGGTACGAGCCAATGACCCTAACAGTGTGGATCCTAGTAGTCAGTTAAACATTTTTAGGTATAACAAGAATCAGCCTGAAACCAACCATAATGGTGGTAAAATTGCTTTTGGCCCTGATGGTTATCTGTATGTCTCTATTGGTGATGGAGGAGGAGCTGGCGATCCACAACGAAATGCCCAAGACCTGACCAACCCTTTTGGAAAAATATTGCGAATTGATGTGGATGTAAATGGAAACAATCCAGCCGATAACAACGGCATACAACCCGAAGGTAACTACGAAATACCCAGTGATAATCCTTTGGTGGGTCAAGCGGGGATGGATGAGATATATGCCTGGGGAATAAGAAATACCTGGAAGTTCTCATTTGACCGAACAAACAATCGCTTATGGGGAGGAGATGTTGGCCAAAATCAATTCGAAGAGATAAACCTCATCGAGAGAGGGGGCAACTATGGCTGGAATAGATTTGAGGGCACAGCAGTTTTCGACAATAACGTTCCTGTCCCTGCCAGTCATCGGCCTCCAGTATATTTTTACGACCATTCGCAAGGGGATCAGTCCATTACTGGAGGATATGTTTATCGTGGAAGTGGGGTAACGAGTGCAAATCCTAGTATTGCAGGTAGATATATTTACGGAGACTTTCTTACAGGAAGGGTTTGGGCACTTGATTATAATCTGTCAGGTTCTCCAACGACTACCAATACTCAGCTTTTTCAAGCTGATGGGATTAGTATTTCTACTTTTGGACAGGACGAGCAGGGTGAAATTTATTTTTGCAATTATGCGCCTGGGGCGATTTATAGGATTGTAGATGGTGCTGCTACGAATCCTGGGCAAGTGGTGAATGGTGTAGGTATTTGGCAACAGTTGAGTGCTACCGTTAATGGTACTGTGAATGCAATGGCCATTGATAATGCGGGGAACGTTTACGTGGGGGGCGAGTTTACCCAAGCAGGTACAATTGCGGTGAACAACATTGCCCGATATTCACCTACCGATGGCTGGTCGGCGCTCGGAAGTGGTACAAATGGCCCAGTGAACGCAATCGATATCAATACCAGTGGAGCGTTGACAATTGGCGGATCATTTACAAGTGTAAATGGCGTAACTGCAAACAATGTAGCCCAGTATAGTGGAGGGGTTTGGAGCCCTCTTGGATCAGGAACCAGTGGTTTGGTAGCAGTAGTGAAATCCAGTGGCAATAACATTTATATTGGAGGCACATTCGTTAATGCAGGTGGCTTGGCGGTAAATAATGTTGCTTTATGGAATGGAAGCAACTGGTCAGCACTGACCGATTCGCAGACGAACATTGCTGGAACTAACAACGAACTTCGCTCGATAGCCATTGATAGCCAAGGAACAATATATGTTGGAGGAAACTTTAGTACTGCGGGAGGGAAAACTGCCAAGCGAATAGCCACTTATAGCAATGGCATATGGGGAACTTTGGGCGATGGAACCAGTGGTTTTGTTCAGGCCATTCATATTACAAACAACTATATCTATGCTGGAGGCAACTTCGCCATAGCTGGCAACCAAACAGTGAGCAGGGTGGCTCGTTGGAACCTGACTAACAACACCTGGGAGAGCCTGGGTGGTGGGGTGAGCGGTAATATAAATGCTATTACTGGAGATAATAATTTCGTGTACCTGGCTGGATCATTTGCCCTGGCCAATGAGAATAATGGTACGAGAGAAATTATGAACAATATAGCTCGGTGGAGTCAAGCTGGGGGATGGGAGGCTTTAGGTCAAAATACTACGGTAGGTACTAATAACAGAATCAATGCCTTGGTGTTATCTGGCCCAAGCCCTCTTTTATATGCTGGTGGGAGCTACACTCAGGCAGGTAATTTGAATACATCCTATATGGCTTCCTGGACTTTTAATGCCCCTCCAATCATTAACGCTCAAACTTTTAATATTAATTCTACCAGTACCAATGGTACACTCGTTGGTACCGTGGTAGCTTCTGATCCTTACCAAGACCCACTCACCTTTTCGATACTCAATGGCAATGTCAGTGGAGCTTTTGCGATCAATGCTTCTACAGGTACACTTACCGTGGCTGATGCCAGCCAACTTGCCAGTGCAAGTTCCTTTGCATTGGTGGTACAAGTAAGCGACGGACAACTCCAGGCCAGCGCCACCATCACCATCAATGTATTGAATGGTAACGTGGCTCCTCAGATTAATAATCAGAGTTTTAGCGTTGGTTCTACCAGTGCCAATGGTGCGCAAATAGGCACTGTAGTCGCGTCTGATCCTAATCAAGACCTACTTGCTTTTTCAATTCTGAGTGGTAATAATGGTGGAGCATTTGCAATTGGGACTGCCACGGGCATACTTACGGTGGCTAATGCCAGTCAACTCGCCACTACAAATTCCTTTGCATTGGTGGTGCAAGTAAGCGATGGACAACTTCAGACCAATGCTACCATCACGATTAACGTAGTCAATAGCAATGTAGCCCCTCAGATGAACGATCAAAGTTTTAGGGTTGGCTCGGCTAGTACCAATGGTACCCAAATAGGTACTGTAGCGGCTTCTGATGTCGACCAAGATCCGCTCACTTTTTCAATTCTCAGTGGTAATGCTACTGGAACGTTTGCAATTGGGACTGCCACGGGCGTACTTACGGTAGTTGATGCCAGCCGCTTGACTGGGGTAAATTCTTTTTCGTTGGTGGTGCAAGTAAGCGATGGGCAACTTCAGACCAGTGCCACCATGACCATCAGTGTGGATCAAACCACTAGCATTACTTCATCCATAAAACATTTGATTCCAGTATCATACCCCAACCCCTTTCAGGATATACTCTACATCCGTGATTCAAGGTTTGTACCCCATAAAGTAGCCGTGTTACAGGTATTTGATCAAGGATTGAAAAAGGTGATGGCTAAGCGAATTAAGATTGGAACAAATAAAGAGGTACAGGTTGACTTAAGAGACTTATTATCTGGTCAATACCAGATGCTATTGAAGATGGGAGACCTTATTTTCAATACTAGAGTAATCAAAAACTAGCAATCAATTACTTTGAATAGAACTCTTATCTGGCAAGCTTTCGAATTAGGGAAGCTTGCTAAGATACTATTTTGAATAGATTCACGAGTATTCAATGCTAAACAATGACCATTGTTATTTGGCAAACGAAAGCAATGAAAATCTTATAAGGCAGGTAAACCCTGGATTTTGGGCATAGTAAGATAAAGTAGTTCTGGGGAACCAAAGTGATTGATTTGAGAAGGATCAATCATGTGATCAGGGAATGCCCCTATAAATCGGGGTGTAAAACAGTTAGTGTAATATAATTGGGTGTTTTGGGGATCTTTAAGCACGGCGCAATTGAGTGCCTTGTTCTTTTGACTCAAGCTTTTGACGTAGTTTTTTCATCAAAAACAACTTGATTTGTCCTTCTTCTTTTTGTCCTTCTTTGAGGTGAAGGCGGTTTTTCCAAATGTCTAAGAATACATGGAGAATGCATTCATCGATTACTCGGTCATCGTCAGAAAACCTTCTACCGTATTTAAATAGAACGGGTACATTTAACTGAAATATTTCTTCTACTACTTTCTTGTCTCCTTGTACCAATTTTTGCCAGAATAATTGATCGTTTTTCATTTCTCGAAGGGGTTTGTAGGGTGATTCTAATTTATTAGATACAGAGCTATAATTAACAACAGATTTGTTCGTATGTGAATGTAGTTTTTCTAATTTCTTATTGTAAAAATCGTAAATTGGAGGGGTGATGGCTAACATGAAGTGTTAGCAAAGTGTTAGTTTTTAAAATATAACTTTAAATAATTATATGATTAGTTGGTAAAATTATATTTTTAAATAAACCCTATCCGCAAAAAATGTTTTTGATATCTTAAAATCTAAACAATTTGGCTCTACAAGTATTCAAAGACTTACTCTTTACAAAAGCTTTAACCAATCAGGCGCTGGCAGATATTTGGTTTATCCACGGTTTTGGCGATTCGGGTAAGGCCTATAGCGAAGTATTCAAGAGCAAGCTTGCCAATTTATATAATTTATGGGTAGTAGATATGCCTGGCTTTGGAGCAAGTCCTTACAACCCTTCGGTGAATACGATGAAACAACAAGCCGAATTGCTGGCAGAAGCCATTCAAACTACTGCTAGTAGACCAGTAGTAATTGTAGCACACTCAATAGGAGCATTGATAGGTACTTGGGTGTGTCAATTATTGGGTAACCAAGTGCAATATTACTTTAATGTGGAGGGTAACTTGACCGAAGCTGACAGTTATTTTTCCAGTAAACCTCTGCAATACAATACCCCCGAGGCATTTTTTGAAAGCTTCTCTCAAGAAGTTTTTACAAAAGCAATCAACGAAGAACGTTATCGGAGGTATTATGCAAGCTTAAAGTGGGTGGTACCTCAAGCTATGTTAGATTGGGCCAGTAGTAGTCAGCCATTTGTTAGAGGCAACCTTTGTGGCGAAGAATTTAAGGCACTGAGCTGTCCTAAAGTATATATTTGGGGTGAACAAGATACGCCAGCTGAAACCCAGGAATTTATTAAACAACACCAAATCCCTCAGCGACACTTTGCGGGAGTAGGGCATTGGCACATGCACGAAAACGCCGAGGATTTTTATGGCTATATTCAATATGTATTAGCAAATGTGGATGAATTGGGAAACTAAATCCCCTTTTTTAGCAACTCTACCATCAATGTGAAGCGCACCGTTTCGGGAATATTGTACATCATAAGTAGGGTGTAAGCATAAGCATTGGTTTGAGCCGGTATTTTTAAATCAATGCCATACCCATCTACATCTATAATCCCATTTTTAATTTTGGTTTTACCTATTTCCCGCCCTGATTGATACACCCAAAACTTATCGGTTTGCCGCTGAGTAACCTTATACAAGGATTTGTTTGGGTGCTTGAGTGAAGAAACATACATTGTATTTTCCAGAAAACGAATTTGCCAACCAGTAGCCGAGGCGGCAGTAGGACTAACGGTGATTTCAAGCCCTTGTGATTTTACCGTCATCAAAGGGCGATTATCGAGCAAGTAGGTCTGATTTGTAGAGGTATTCTTCCAGTTTTTTTGATCAGTCTCTATGGAGGTCAGGCGATCATCCCAGCTAAACTTTACAATATGATTGCCTTGTTTGTCTTTGATATGAATAATCTGCTTCCCTTGTGCATATTGTTGGTGGTTATTGTCCGACGAAGGATTACAACCACTGCCCAACCAAATCAGGGAATAAAATAGGAGATATCTGAAAAAATAATTTTTAGTAATGATCAAAATTCGTCTTGTTTTACTGAACCAAACACCAATCCCCCCAACACCTTAGGGAAAAAATAAGTGGCTTTGGCGGGCATGGTATTGCCACTTTCACATACGTTTTTGATTTCCTCAAAGGTTACTTTTCGGGTCAAAAAAGCCAATTGTTCCTCTCCATCTTTTACTTTTCTAATGCATTCGCGGTAGTTTTGCGAAAAACCCAGAAAACGAAACTGGTCTCCCCAGGGAAATCCCATAATCTGATCGAAAATAAAGTAATGCATCACCGATAAGTCCAGCTTTTTGATGACCTCAGGAATATCCAAAGCAAATTGTTGCATGGCTGCTGGCTTGAGCGAAAGCAAATAAGACTTGTTTTGACAGATCATGGCAAATCGCCATAAGTTTTCGGTAGGAGCCACCCCAAGTATTTGCTCTATATTGTCCTGAATCGATACCTCAAAGAATCGTTCCAGTTTTTCTAATAAGGCAGCTTCTGTCATTCCTTCGGGCAGTTGATGAACCATTCGATGGGTAGGCAAAATGCCCAAATCGCTGGAATGGGTATTGGTAAGCCACATGAGGTGGTAGTTATAAGGTTCGAAGCCTTTATGGTAAGGGTTATTTTTTTGAAGGGTATTTTTATAATGCAAAGTGCTCTCGTAGCGGTGGTGACCATCGGCCAGAAAAATCTTTTTGGAACGCAAGGCTTGTACAAACTGAGCCACTACCTGCTGATCGTGGATCATGCTTACAATATGGCGAGTTTGGTGAGCATCGGTTACCTCATAGATTGGGTTTTTGATACTTTCGTCCATGTAGTGCTCAAGCAACTGCTCCTCGTCGGTATACAGCCCGTGGGTAGGCGTTGTGTGCATATCGGTAGATTGCAGCAAGTTGGTGCGAAAATTTACTGCTTGAGGTACAGTCATTTCGTGAGGCAAAATAACCTGATCTTCAAAATCATGGGCTTTGATCAAGCAAATAAAACCCCGGCGACAAGCATCCCGATTTTCACCTTTGTTGCGAAAATGCTGATAATACACGTAAATAGCAGGCAAGTTATCCTGACGAATTACTTTATCCAGCTTCCAGTTTTCTACCCTGCGGCTGATGTTCTCAAAAGGAGGGGCATCACTGGGGGAGGCAATGTGAAAGTTATGGTATGGCTCTTGGTATAGAGCAGCTTCTTTTTGTTTAAAAATTGTTTCCGAAAGGGGGGCGCTGAGACTCAACAGTTTATCTGTTAGAAACTCGTTATAACGCCAGGCTTTAAAAGGTAATATCTCGGCCATAGGGGTCTACACAAGGTTCAACTACAATGAGCAAAAGTACAATTTTTAGGTTTGAACCAGGAAATTAAAACTATGTTTTTTTAGTGGGGGTGATGTCTATTTGTAAAAAGCGGGCAAAACTCAGGTAACAAACGAATATATGTTAAATTTTCCCAGTTGATGCTATGTAATCGTTGCAAAAAATCTGTTTCCCAACCTTTATCCATTTTTCTCATTTTTAAGAAATGTGCTTTTATCTAAATACATAAAAGTGACATCATAGTATTGGCCATCGCTGGTTTTCATATAATGCTTATGGGTGCCATATGGTTCGAAACCCAAATGTTGATACAGATGCAAGGCGCCCTTGTTTTCGGTTACCGCCGATATAATGAGTTGTTCTATGGTTGGAATCTCGAAGGCAGCTTGAATGACAAAGTTGAGTAAATCTTTTCCAATATGCCTTCCTTGATACGTTGCTTTGATGTACACTTGAATAATGCTTCCTTCATGGGCACGCTTTGCTTTGGGTTCTTGCGCAAATGCACTAATGCCAATGAGTTGATCACCATCAAAAGCTCCCACTACAAAATTCGCAGGGTTATTTTCCAAAATGTACTTTTCAAAAACCAGCTCAGCAAGCTTGGATTGATTTTCATAAGAAGACGCAAAGCTCTGGGGATAATTTTTAAGACATTCCAGCCTTATTTCTCGATACTTTTGCGCGTCTTCTTGAGTTGTTAATCTTCTAAAGTCAATATCCATTATTTAAACTGTAATTTCTACGCGGTTATTTTCCGGATCCAGTACCACACTTTCATAGTATCCATCACCTGTAGTGCGGGGCTCGCCGATGACTTGATAGCCGTCTACCCGCAACTGCTCAGTAAGTTGATCCACCTTGTCTTTGCTTCCAGTAGCCATGGCAAAATGGATCAATCCTATGGCCTGAGGTTCTACACTATTTTGGTTAGGTACCACCGAAGTCATATGCATGATTTCGAGTCGGGCACCTGAGGCAAAGCTTAAAAAGTAAGAGGCAAACTCCTTCTCGGGGTTCTCATATTTCTCGTTGCTTTGGGCACCAAAATATTGCTCATAAAAGGTACGCATTTTTTCCAAATCTTTTACCCAAAGGGCAATGTGTTCGATTTTCATAATAAAGTAGGGTTTAAAAATTATCAAGTTATACTTTATTAGTACCTCACAAATGCTCATTTCGTCTCTCTAGCCTAAATAAAAATTGCCCCATAACATCAAGTCATGAGGCAATGAATACAGGAACCCGTAGGCGATTGTATGTTTACAGTAAAAAACTGTGGACTATCGACCAATGCCGTTTCCATAAGGGTTTCTAGCCAACGAGTGCATCGAGTTTGTCATCCCTCTTGACATCGGGATGACAAGCACTCATTAAGGAAAAAGCTGTGGACTATTGACTATGGACTAAAATCCAAGAAAAGGTCATTTTTCACTTTTCACTTTTAGTTTTTCACTAATTATACTTTCATATCCTTCAAAGGTAGTTTTCTGACCCTTTTTCCTGTGATTTTGTAAATGGCATTGCATACCGCAGGTGGGAGAGGAGGTAAACCCATTTCGCCCAAACCTTCTGGCTCAATGTCATTTTTGATAAAATGTACATCCACCGCTGGGGCATCTTTTATGCGTAGCAATTTGTAGTCGTGGAAATTACTTTGCTTAACGGCCCCTTTATCCAAGGTAATTTCAGCATTCATCATC
>DMXI01000205.1 GCA_003483885.1 Microscillaceae bacterium | reverse complement strand
AATAGAGAAAGTAAGTAGCAAAAAATAGCAGACAAAAGAGGGCCATTCCTACTGTGATTCCAGCCTTGTTGGGTTGGGTATATAAACCATAACCTGCAGCAATGAGAGGGACAAAAGTAGCAGCAATGGTAAGCGGAGCGAAAAACTGGTGGATTTTCTTACCATAGGTTTTATGCAGTTTGAAAAAATCTTGAGCAGGCAACGACTTCCAATAAGGTACCAACAAAGCTCCCTCGCAAATTTGTGCTCCCAGAAAAATGCCTAAAACCCCGGTAGAAACCACCAATAATATTTGATTCATTATCATATTTTATAAAGTTTAGGCTACAAATGTCGCGATCTACGTTGACCTTGTCATTTACATAGGTAAATAAAGGCAGATTGATGATGAAATTTTCTTACAAACTAGGCTATTGAAGGCACCCTATGTTACAAGATGGAGAATCTGTTTCTGGAAGTTTAAACACCGTTGTTCGCTTGGGCAATACTGTGCGTAGACCTATGCACAACTGGACCCCTACGGTTACCCACTTTCTGGAATATTTAGGACAAAAAGGCATCTGCGAAGTTCCAACTCCCCTGGGAGTAGATGAACAAAATCGTGAAATACAAACTTTCATCCCAGGAGAGGTAGCACTAAGACCCTGGCCCGCATTATTGAAAACCAACCAAGGGCTGGAGATCATTACAAGATTTGTGAAACAATACCATCAAGCACAAGCTGACTATATACCTCCCGCAAATGCGACTTGGTATGTGCCAGACGTACAGTATCAACCAGGAAATATTATCCGTCACGGAGACCTGGGGCCCTGGAATACAATATGGACGGGGGATACGCTACAAGGGGTGATTGATTGGGACTTTGCAGAGCCAGGGGACCCCTTGACCGACTTAGCCCAGCTAGCCTGGTATTGGGTGCCCTTGCGAGGAGAAAAAGGATGGCGAGAGGCAGGGTTTGAGCAAGCACCCCATTATCAACAACGATTGACCGTAATTTGTGATACTTATGGGACAAAACTCAACAAACTTATAGAGGCGGTGCTATACTTACAAATATTGGAAATGAAGCGACTTGAAAAGTTTGGACGTAAAGGCCTATTCCCTTGGGTACTGTATTACAAACGAGGCGATCTGTCAGAGATGGAAGCTGAATACCAATGGTTGAAAGCTCATTGGAGTGCTTTATTAAATTGATAGGGGAATCGAACTCCTGTTTCCAAGATGAAAAGGGAGCTGCGTTTACAGAGATAAGCTCTGTGTTTTGGAAAAATGGCGGTTTTTGTAATAAACCCAACCAACCTGCGACTAACTTCATAAACAGGTATCAATTTAACTGAGGAAAACAATGCGCGCATTTTTGAAACACGAACGGAAAGAACTAGAACGGTTTCGGTTACTACCCTATACTTATAAGAAGGTGGGCTTGGTGATAGGAGGCCTTTCATTATTGACTTTAATAGGAGTTTGGGCAACCAATCAGACTGTATCGCCCTTAATCAAAAACTTGCTAAAAGATATTTTACTTTTTGCTATGCTGTTGGTATCGGTTACCCGAGAAAAGCAAGAGAATGCAGCGATCCGTCAAGCGCGATGGAAATCATACACATTTGCTTTTGTGGCTGGAGTAGGCTATGCCATTGTGCAACCCTATATCAATTATGGCGTAGCATATCTGGTAAAACCCGAAAAAGCCGTTTTTTCAGAAATGAGCCTTTTTGTAGTGTTGTGGTTTATGCTAGTGGTGCAGTTAGCCACTTATTACGTGTTTAAGCGTACACAACAAAGCGATTTAGCCAAGGCCTGTTAAGCTTTGTCTAAGGCAAACACCCTCATAGCGTTTTCATACAAAAACTTTTGGGTAACCTCTTCGCTGAGTTGTAATTGCCCGAGGTCTTGCAAACATTTGGCAGGTGTAATCATTGGATAATTGGTGCCAAACAGTACCTTATGTTTGCCATGTGCTTTCATGTAAGCCACCAATTCTGCTGGAAAACGATTCGCTGCATAAGCCGATGTGTCGATGTATACATTTTTATGCTTGGTAGCCACTGCAATCATTTCGGTAGTCCAAGGATAGCCAATATGCCCACACACAATTTTCAAATCAGGAAAATCCAAAGCAATTTGATCAATATAAGGAATAGGACGACCCACTTCTGAGGGCATCAAAGGCCCAGTATGCCCCACTTGCAAGCATACCGGAATATCTAATTGTACACATTCGGCAAATAACGGGTAATAATAAGCGTGAGTAGGAGGGAGGTTCCATAACCATTGAACGATTCTCAATCCTTTGAAATGAAGCTCCTGTACACAGCGACGAAGCTCACGTATTGCAGGTACGGGTTTATTCAAAGGTACTGAGGCTATTCCTACAAACCTGTCAGGGTATTGGCTTACTAATTGGGCCACTTCTTCATTAGAAATCAATGCCCCCTCCGCATTGTACCAACTGCAAATCAATCCTTTATCTACTTGAGCAGCATCCAGGGCACCTACTGTAACCTGTGCTGGTATATCTTGAGTTACTTTATCAAGTTTTACCCATTGTCGAAGCGAATCGAACATCGGGTGATTGATAAACCTTTGGGTAGGATGTTGCATCCAAACGTCAATGATTTTTTGAGAGGACATATGAGTTTTCAGAATGTTTTAGAGTTTAAATTTATACCGCAGCGGGCGTAATGGGTTCTTCATTGGCAAAAGCCTCAATTAAATCAATAGATATGTGATCCCCAGCATCTTGACCATAGTGGGCATATTCAATTTCAAAATCTTCGTTGATAAAAAAATCGGCAGGAATGGCATCTGGATGAGTGCCTTCCTCTATAGCATCTCCGGTAAAACCTTCTTTAACGGCATCTTCAATTTCTACCATTCTATTAGCGGCTTGCAACGCCTCTAAGGTAGATTTTTCAGGAGAAATTTCGGCTCCATACAAATCATACAGTTCCCGTTTGGGATCGGAAATAATCCGTATATTAGTATGTTTTTCTAACAATTTTTTGAAAAAACTACTTACCAAAAATAGTTCTTTACGTGATTCATAGACAATCACCATAGAGATTTTTCCTTCGCCAAATATCTGTATTCTACGAGAAAGACCTAATAAAAAGCGGCTACAAAGCGGGCAGCGGGTATTGCGTAGAAAAGCCAGAAATATTTTCTTTCCTCTTAGTTCAGTCAAAGTAAGTGGATTTCCATAAATGTCATTTTTTGTGAAATTGGGTGTATTTGTACCTACTTCTAATTTCATATGTCAGGTGTTTTGAGAGCTTGGTTACAATTAGCTCTGAATTGATAAATAAATTACTATAACACTAAATAACTTTTTGTTGAATCAATGAGGTTCAAAACTAAAGGTATTTTTAACTTTGTATTTTCGCAAAAAAAGCCTCCAAAAAAAGTAGGTAAGGCAAAAATAAGAATTACTAAAACAACAATGATTATGAGTGAATACCACCAACCCGTCATGTTAAAGGAATGTATCGATGGATTGGCTATCAAGCCAGAGGGGGTTTATGTAGATGTTACTTTTGGGGGAGGAGGACACTCTCGAGCCATTTTGGAGCATTTAGGCGAACAAGGCAAGCTTTTGTCGTTTGATCAGGACGGTGATGCCAAGCAACAAGCCAACGACATTACCCATCCCGGTTTTCATTTGATTATGGCCAACTTTCGTTTTCTGAAAAAATACCTCAAAGTATACGGAGTGACCAAGGTGGATGGTATTTTGGCCGATTTGGGCATTTCGTCACACCAAATTGATACCCCAGAACGAGGTTTTTCTACCCGGTTTGACGCCCGCCTGGACATGCGCATGAGCGAAAATCATCCGACTACCGCCCATGACGTGGTAAACGAATATTCGGAAAGCGATTTACATAAGATTTTGGGCATGTATGGCGAACTCAAAAACGCCAGAACTGTCGCGAGTACTTTGGTTAGATCCCGCCACGACCAAGCCATAGATACAGTAGCCCAGCTTAAGCAAGCCATCCAAAGGCACGCGCCCCGTGGGCGAGAACACAAGTTTTTTGCTCAGGTATTTCAGGCCCTACGCATTGAGGTGAACGAGGAAATAAAAGTACTGGAAGAAATGTTGGAACAAGCCGCCGAAGTGCTCAAGCCTCAGGGACGCTTGGTGGTCATGTCTTACCATTCATTAGAAGACCGCCCTGTGAAAAATTACATTCAAAAAGGTAAATTTAGAGGCGAAGCCGACAAAGACGTGTATGGCAATGTGCTCAAACCGTTACAAGCCATTAACCGAAAGGTAATTACGGCTACCGAAGAAGAAATCGCGATCAATAACCGGGCTCGAAGTGCTAAATTGAGAATTGCGGAGAAACTGTTTTAAATTAAAAATGACGCGAAGCGAAGGTTGGAACAGGGATCAGGGAACAAGGGCAGCGCTTATTAAGTGAAAAATGGGCGCGAAGCGGGCATAATTAACCATTCACCACTGATCACTAACCATTGCATTCTCATATTTGCAAAATCGATAGTTATTTCCGCTGCGCATCGCGAAACAATAGAACAATAAGCGCAGCGTAACAATATAGCAATGAAGCAATAGAACAATCAGCCGAAGGCGGAACAATGTAGCAATAGAACAATAAAAAATTAACCATTAGAAAAATAATTGATCAATTCAAGGTCAACCAAAAATTACGAACTAAGTTAACCTTTATATCAAAACACCTATTAAATCAAAACTATTAACGCTACTGAATTATGAAATACTTGACTAAATTATTGTACCTCCTCATGTTGTGTGGGCTTTTTATGCTGGCATCTGTGCGGGTCAATGCTCAAATGCACGGTAAAGTAACTTATTTCAACAATACCAGCCTTAATATTCAATACCTGTATGGAAGTAAGCCCAAGATGAACCAAACCGTAACTGTAAAGCGAAAATTTAAAATGGGGCGAATGAATGGGACTAGCTCATTGGCCGAAGGACAGGTTACTAAAATTGTAGGCAAAAACTTTTTGATTCGGGTAAAAAAATATACCTCTACCATGACTCAAAATGGAGTGAAAAAACCGATGGTAAAAGTAGGCAATGGTGCTATAGTGAGCTGGAAAGGGATGCCGAAAAAAAGCAGCAATACTGGTGGGTCGTCTGCTTCGGCAACATCAGGAACTTTTGATGATGCTGTAAAACTTGTCAAGAAAAGAAAATACAAACAAGCCCTCCCTATTTTGAATAACCTCATTGCAAAGAATGATAAAAATCCCTACTATTTTTATGAGAGAGGGTATGTTTATCTCAAAAGATATAAATACCAGTTAGCAGCGGCTGATTTTACCAAAACCATTGAACTAAAACCTGATGCCCAAAAAGCGTATTTAATGCGCGGCGATGCTTATGCGGGAAGCTTTCGTACGCGGGAAAAATCTCTTGATGATTACAATTATTTGCTCAAGCAAGACCTCAAGAAAAGCGATCGGGTATTTGTACTCAAAAAAATAGTAAAAGTAAAAGATCGCCTCAAAGATTTGGACGGTGCTTGTGAGGGAGTCAAGAAAATGCAATCTATAGAAGGTACCAACCTCACAAATAAAGGTTTGTATAATAAATATTGTGCGGGCATTGAAATGGCGCGAAAGCCTACCAATCGTGCCCAGGTAAGGTTGATTAACCAAAGTGAGGATGGCTATACTTTTACCGCAGAAATACTCCCCGAAACCGAGAAATGTTATTTTTATAAAAAAGATAAAGTCGTTTTTACCGAAGATCTGCAAACAGATAATTATGTACACATTGCCCGATGTCGCCCCAAATTTCGCAGTTCTAATGCGGTAGTGCAAGTGAAATCGAAACAGGGTAAAAAAGTAGTGTTCAAAGTTATGTATTGGACTGGCACCATGAATGGCAAACCCTGGGTATATCGCTACAAATCGGGAGAGGTGATTTCGGTGAGTTGGTAGAGGCTGGAATGTTAGCTTTTGGTTATTAGCCTTGAATTTTCTTCGAGAAAAGTATGTATTCAGCAAAAGGGTCAAAAGCTAACAGCTTTTTAACACCAACATTTTTCACTTATCACGAACTTTTTTGGCTTATTTAAGAGTTTTGGTGTTGTTTTAAGGAACATATAAGCATAGTATGTGTTTCTAAAAGTAATCAAGTACAGAGCAATTTATCATTATAAGCCGTTGGAAAAAGTGAAGCCGCATATTGTAGTCATTATCCCCGCCTACAACGAAGAAAACTCAATCGCCAAAGTAGTCGAAGACATTCCTAAAGAGTTGGTAGCCGAAGTAGTGGTAGTCAACAACAACTCTACCGATCGTACCCGTGAGGCAGCTCAGCAAGCTGGAGCCACCGTGTTGGACGAACCGCAGCAAGGGTATGGTGCGGCCTGTCTCAAAGGAATTGCTTACACTAAAGAGCTAAAGCGTAAACCGGATATTATTGTATTCATTGATGGAGATTATTCAGACTACCCTCAGCAAATGCCCGAAGTAGTAGCCCCCATTATTGAGCAAGACATTGATATGGTAATTGGTTCGCGAGCCTTGGGACAACGCCAAAAAGGCGCTATGATGCCCCAGCAAGTATTTGGTAATTGGCTGGCTACTTTTTTGATTCGGTTGTTTTATAGGGTCAAGTTTACCGATTTGGGGCCGTTTAGAGCCATCAAATTTGACCAACTATTGGCCATAGGTATGAAAGACCAAAACTATGGCTGGACGGTAGAAATGCAGCTCAAAGCTGCCAAGCATAAGCTCAAAGTAACTGAAGTGCCCGTGGATTATAAAAAACGCATTGGCGTGTCCAAAGTAAGCGGAACGGTGAAGGGTACCATTATGGCTGGCTACAAAATTATTTGGACGATATTTAAGTACTTGTAGTTAGTAGTTTGTAGTCAGTAGTTTCTAGTTCTTTAGTTCATAGTTTTTAGATGCATAGTGGAACAGGGAGCAAGGAACAAGGGCGGCGCGAAGCGAGAGTTAGCCCATAGTTGACAGTCTACGGTCCACCGTTTCTTTGGTTCGTAGTTAGGAGTGGGTAGTTAGTAGCTTTTAGTCAATAGCATTTGGTCCATTATCCATAGTCCAATGCTGTTTCCTTAAGAAAAAATACCCTATCCTGAGCATAGCCGAAGGAACTTAATTACTCGCTTGCCTTGAGGCGAGTGAGGACTATTGCAGGGCCTCTGGCCCGATCAATGATTATTAAGGATGTTTTGTTACTCGTTTAGCAGACCAGCGTCTCGCAAGCTCACCCAACATTCCCCGAATGTTGTCGGCTCCTGTTCTCCCCGACAGCGTCGGGACTTAGAGAAGGAGGAGGAGGTTTCTTCAACTCGCTATATGGACACGGAGGTGTTAAGGAAACAGTTTATAAATCCCGATTTGTCGGGGCATTGGTTGACAGTCCACGGTCCACCGTTTTTAAGAATAAGAGAAAACAACCACGGCAACAAGATCACGTTGATTTTATGAACTATGAACTATGAACTATGAACTATGAACTACAAAATGTGCATGCCTGAAATAGGTTG
>DMXI01000258.1 GCA_003483885.1 Microscillaceae bacterium | reverse complement strand
GCTGGTCTCCCTATCGGTAAGACCATACAAGAAGTGGAAATTTTAGAATAATTGTGGAAATACAAACAAACTTTTGTTCCAAAGTACTTAATGCTTTTTAATCTTCTCCTCTAGATCAGCAGCCATCTTGCGTAACTGTTTCTGATCCGCTTCATTAGGATTGAGCGTGGCCGCTTTTTTATAATCCTGCACTGCCTGGCCAAAGTCCTTGTTTTTACGGTGCGCATTGGCCCTGCCATAATAACCAATCCAGCCCTTAGGGTATTCCGCAATGTTAAGGTCGTATACTTTTATACTGTTTTGAGGCTGGTTGTCATTCAAAAACCCTGAGGCAATTCCAAACAAAGTTTTGTTGAAGTTGACCTGCGGATTTGCCTTTTTAATCTTGTAATACCCACTGATGGCTTCTTTGAGCGATTTTTCAAAAAATAACTTGTTTACGCTTTCTAAAGCAATCGTAGTTGGATCATACAGCTCCTTATTTACAATCCCCGCAATATAGTTGATGATCGGGTCGGTGCTATATTGTTTTTTCAATCCATTGGTCAGCCAAATAATACTCAAACCATCGTTTGGAAAAGTGCGGTAAGCAGTAGTGTGCCCCCCTGAAAAGCCATAAGATAGATGGTCGTTGATCGGATGAATTTCCCACCCATACGCAAATTTTGGCCCTTGTTGGCTATACTTAAACTTCTTCCACATCTTATTTTTAGACGTTTGGCTGATAAAATCTCCCTTGGCAAATCGCTTACTCCATTGTATAAATTCGGGCAACGACAGATTGAGGCCATTGCAACTATTCAAAAAAGCGCCATTGACTTGCGTGTCTACCTCAAGTGTTTTCCGATCATTAAAAAAAGTATATCTAGTAGCCCGGTTTGCGATAATATCGAGCATATTGGTCGAGAAAAGAACTGAGGGATTGTCTTTTTTGAATTGGGTACGCAATACATGGGCCTCAAACTTCTCTTGAGTATATTTCTCAATGATTTTCGTCAAAATCCAAAAATTCGTTTGGTTATAGTGAAAAGAAGCCCCTTTTGGGAAGACAATCTTATCTTTATAGGTTTTTGCTTGGGCCGTTTTTTCGTCTTCTTTATCGTATTTTACTATATCGGGCAAACCAGATGCGTGCGCAAGCAAGTACTTAAGCTCCACAGGCTGCCAACTTGAGGGCAAACCATCTATCAAGGTTCCGATTTGATCGTTTAACGAAAACTTACCTTTTTCAATTAATTTGAATACCGCAGTAGTTACCGGAATTTTAGTAGTGGATAATAAAGGGAATATTGTTTTGGGTTGAATGGCCACCTGATGCTCCAAATTGGCATAACCATAGTAGTTTTCATGGATAACCTGGTTGTGGCGAATCACCGCTACGGCAGCACCTGGAATGCCGTAACGTTTCATGATTCCTTTGACATACTCATCAATCTTTGCTTGGTTGTTTTGAGCAGTTTGACCATAAGTTAGGTTCTGGGTAAGCATTGTGAAACCAACAATACTTATCAATGCGAATAATGAGCTTGAATAGGTTTTGTACATGTCGTTAGTTTTAGGGTATAATAGACATATTCTTATGCATAAAGAATATCAGTTTGAACAAAATCACCTGAAAGGTATATGCAAAAGGACGACTGAAGCAAGCGCACATTACAGTTTAGCAGGGAGAGTTTACAACTTAGCCAATATGATGTGTTTGAAAATCAGGTGGTTAACCTAGCGAAATAACTATACAGGCCACCTGAAGTTTGTCAAAGCGAAGTCAACTGTTGTCGAGAAGCGTATTGTCACCCAGAGCAAAGCGAAGGGTCTGAGTGATGTTTTCGCTTTATTCCTTTTTCGATGTCGTTTCATTGAAACACCCGCAACGTTGAAAAAACAAGTTCTTTAATTTTTTAGACCTGACAGGTTTTCAAAACCTGTCAGGTCTGGAAATCTAGAAAACCCTACTCCCCTTCACCATTTCCTTCATTTAACCTTTTCCTGACCTCTTCAAGCCACTCTTTAGCGATTTTTGTATGAGGGTGAACTTCTCCCAATACCTTCAACCATATCACATATGCCTCTCCAATCAATGCTTCCGCTTTTGGATAATCTTGTAAATTATAATAGAGGAAGCCCAAATTATGTAAAGATTGGGCATAATCAGGATGCTTTTCCCCCAAGGCTGCTTTGCGAATGGCAAAGGCTTGTTGGCACAAAGGGGCCGCTTTTTCATAATCCCCTTGATCATAATACAATCCCGCCAAGTTATTTAAAGCAGTGGCATAATCCGGATGCTGCTCCCCCAAGACCTCCTTGCAAATGACCAAGGCTTGTTGGTACAACGGAGCTGCTTGTTCATAACCCCCTTGCTTGAAATACAACGATGCCAAATTACCTAAGGCAGTGGCATAATTCGGATGCCGTTCTCCCAAGGCTTTTTTAATGATAGCCAAGGCTTGCTGGTACAACGGAGCTGCTTGTTCATAACCCCCTTGATTGTTATATAGTGTAGCTAAGTTATGTAAACAAGCGGCATACTCAGGATGCTGTTCTCCCAAGGCCGTTTTACGAATGGCCAAGGCTTGTTGGTACAAAGGTTCCGCTTTTTTATACTTGCCTTGTTGGCGATACAATTCAGCCAAGTTATTTAAAGCGGTGGCATAATCAGAATGCGTGTGTCTTGTCCTGAAAAAACT
>DMXI01000500.1 GCA_003483885.1 Microscillaceae bacterium | reverse complement strand
CTTTGCTTATAATTATTCAAACCAGATACCAATAAATACCTAAGGCAAAAATTATTTTATAAGCTATTGACTATCAACTAAATAAAATTTTAAATTTATTATCTAAAGGGCTTGCAATTAAGAATAAAGAAGGTTTGCCGATACGATATAACGTATAAAATGCGAATTATCGTAACTGAAATTTGCTCTTTACTGTTTTACAACCCTCAATATTTTATTTCCTGGGATAGCAATAAAATAAACACCACTTTTCAGATTCTGCAAACCCAGCAATTTGTACCCTGCTTGCAGCGTGGCCCGAAATACTACTTGTCCAAGCATATTACGTACTACGACTTCCTCTCCTATCTTTGCTCCTTTCAGCCTCACTTGATCTTTTACGGGGTTAGGAAAACAAGTTATTCCCGTAGCGTTCAACACTTCTTCCTCATTACTAGTCGTAATCGTATTGCTTACCAATGCGATATTCCAGCGTTGATTGGCATTATCTGCTGTAGTGTAAATATGTACATTGGAATTGGTCGTAGTGGCTCCTACATCCCGCTCTAGTGATTTACTCTGGCAATGCATCGGCTGTAACTCATATTGATCATTATGTTTGATCACCTTCCAGCGTCTATGACTATCGCTGGCACTTGTTGTGGTGTTCACGTTTTGGCTATCATTATCCAAACATTTGGCAGAAGGGACTTCCAGAAAACGCTCAGAACCTACATTTTTAAGGGTATACACATTATCTCCCACATGATTGACCACCCATTTTTGATGATCGGCATCCATAGGATCGGTCATTCGTACATTGTCTTCGGAGCGATTATCCATCATACGTTGGTCATTACTTGTAGAAATAAAGTAGTAAGTACCATTCGCCAAGAGTTGCTCACTGCTTACATTGCTGTTGCAATCGTCTATTCCGCCCATACCTTGTGGCAATGCATTCTCTTTCAAACACATATCCACAATGTTGTTGGGTACTATGTTGGGGTCGCTGGTATCAGAAGCCCCTTCGGCTACCTTAGCCATCAAGCTCATATCCACCTCAGGAATATATTGATTATTGTCGCTCCCTTTTAAGGGAATATGTACTTGTTTGATAACAGTATTGGTATTGGTTCGATAAAAAATAGATTTGTTTACACTTACTTTTGAAGGAATATCTCCTGCCCAGAACATAATGTCGCTGGCACGAGCTCCAGTTCTAGGTTCATTATTGTAGAAAGTACAATGATCGAAACTCCCACTTGTGAAGACCTTTTGCAGAAAAACCGCTCCTTGTTGTGGTGCATCTATGTAAGTGGTGTATTGGGTATTGGCAAATATACAGTTGGCAATCTCAAAATCGTTGATCACTCGTATGTTGGCTTGGCCTACCTCGTTATTATCAAATACCGAGTTAGTCAGTTTCATCTTGGCTCCTTGAAAACTCCCACTCGCCCCACCAGAGTGAAATACGATACATCCGGCAAAAAACACTCTTTTAAAATCGCTTACTCCAGCATAATTATTATAGCCATTTTTCCGAAAAAGGCAATTATCAATAACCAAGGCGTCGTCTTTGGGGTAATTTTGAGAGCCCTCAGGAATAGGACGAATAAAGACTTCGATGACTGATACTTTTACATTGGCAGTATTATTCTCAAACTTAGAACCATACACCTCCACTGGTAGTATGGTTCGGTCTACCCGAATGGCTGCCGCTCCTTCTACTACGTTCATAAAGCCAGTAGTAGACTCATAACTATTGGATAGGTTACCATCAAAAGTACTATTAATCACCGTTAACTTATGGATAGAAGTCCCCCCTATGGCACCTCCAGTAACCGCTCTATTATTTTGAAAAGTACAACCAAACACTTCCCCAACAGTACCATTGTTTAAGCGAATCGCCGCCCCATTTTGGTTTTCGCCAATTCCTCTAAAATGTTCTACATTATTGTTGATAAACTGGCAATTTCGCACTCGTAAAGAAGCAGGTCTTGGCCCTCCTTGGGATACTTCAATTGCTCCTCCTCCGGTACGAAAAATGTTTTTGATATTTTCTTGAGAACCTCCTTTGAAATTGGCATTTCTAAACTCCGCGTCTTGCACAATCAACCGCACTTTCCCTCTCAACACAAAAATACTAGACCTATTAGCCCCGTTAAAAGTGATATCTTTTCCTTGAATCACCACTGTTCTTTCCAGTTCCCGACTAGGGTAAGGAGGCCGCAGATTAATGGGAGTATCAAAAGTAATAGTAGCTGGGGTGGTATTATCAAATAATATTACCCCGCCATTATTATTGACCAACTCGGTCAGGGCTGCTTCCAGGGCAGTAAGATTAGGCGCAATTGTTTTTGTATCAATATTTGCCCCTGCGTCTCGAGGAATCGCATCGGGCATTTTAGAAGGGTTGGCTGGGTCTTGCCCATAGTTGGCCCATAAAGTGTTAGCCGCAAGGCGACGCGCTTCTACTATCTGGCCAAAAGACCTTGATAATGAGGCCCAACATAACAGGCTTATAAAAACAATGATAATTTTTTTCATGTAGTTAGTTCTGTTAGAGATCAAATAATGATTGAAGGTAGCTATTTTGAGTGTATCTACACGATTCAAAAATGTATGTTTCAAAGTCTTATTGTCAGGAATAAGTATCACTTATTACTCCTGGATAAAATACTTACAGCTTTGCTCGAAAGATAAGCCTTATGAGTATTTACCACATGTTGTATTTTATTCAAATAAATGAGGGATTGAGACTAATATGCCTGTAAACGGTGGGCATTCCTTTAATAATTTGATTTTTTCCTGTGATGTCAGAAATTAAGTAGATATGTGGTATTTACTTAGAAAATAGGTTCATAAAGGCAAGAGAGTGTTTGGAAGAACGGCTGAGATAAATAACTGCTGATAACTCATAACAAAAAAAGAGACCCTGCAAAACAAGGTCTCTTTCTATTCCTAACCACAAAGCTTAT
>DMXI01000619.1 GCA_003483885.1 Microscillaceae bacterium | reverse complement strand
CTACCATTGCCGATGACATCCGAAACACGGCTCAAACTGCGGTATTGTTCTCCTTGGTAGTCATCTTTATTTACATTGTGGCTCGTTTCCGTCGCTGGCAGTATGGAGCCGGAGCGATTGCGGCCCTGTTCCACGATGTATTGTTTGTACTTTCGGCTTTCTCTATTGCTTACCTGTTAGGTTTCTCTCTGGAAATCGATCAGGTATTCATTGCCGCGATTCTAACCGTGATTGGTTACTCCATCAACGATACCGTGGTAGTGTTTGACCGTATTCGGGAGGAAGATTCGGACAACGAAAAAGCCCGTCGTGGCCAGGCCTTTGGTGAAGTATTGAATAATGCGATCAATAACACCTTAAGTCGTACAGTGATGACCTCTACTACCACTATGGTTGTAGTATTGACCCTGTTCTTAGCTGGGGGCGAAGTATTACGAGGCTTCTCGTTTGCCTTATTGGTAGGGGTGTTGGTAGGTACCTATTCTTCGGTATTTATTGCCTCACCGATTGTGTTGGATTTTTATAACTTACAGGCCCGTCGCCAAAAGAATAAAAAGCCAGCTGTAGCGGACAAAACCAAGCCCGCGAAATCTTAATTAAGACGATTGATCACCTAACAATTAGGTTCAAGATACAAATCCCTGTTGATGTATTTCAGCAGGGATTTTTTTGTGATTTTATCTGGTTAATTCCAGTTTTCTTTCCCAAAGCCGTTGAATAATGGGGTAAGCAATACATTATAAAACCCTTCTATATTCTAAATTCGTTAATCGTTATTCGAAATTCCCTACATAGTTGTCTACACATTGTCTACGTTTTTGTCTACGCATTGTCTACGGCAATTCTTGTAAAACTTTTCAAAAATCCCGTAAACTTGCATAGCAAAGCAAATGTTCACAATTACTAAAATATTCAGGCATCAGTGTTTTACTGGATATGATAGTGAAGTTTAGAATAAATCCTCCTCACTCATAAGATGTTTTGAAAGGGTTTCAACGATTAGAAATCCTGATAGAAATAATGCTTATAAACTATGCAAATGCATTTGTTTTTGTACTTATTTTAGTTACTATTGTGTATCCTAGAGATTACAATTTATTTTCACTTTGACGCATATATATACATCTTACAACTATGGTTTATTCTACTACGACTGCTCGATCCACTATGTACCATTTCACTTCTAGAGTCAGCAATCTCTTTTGCTCGACCACCTCTTTTCACATAGCTTTCCTGAGAGTATAGAGACTTTTCCTGTATTAGTTTAAGATGTCCAACACAGCATGTCAACGGTGTTCCTCCTTATATTACAAGCGAGGTTCAAGTCCTATGTATATATACATTACTATCTCTAATCTTTAAACTAAAACAAAAAATTATGGCAAACCAACATGTAGCCTGGAGTATCAATTCCAGGAACGAGGTTTCTCTGATTTATGAAAATCATCAAGGACCCCCGATGTTAGGTGATACCCAAGTGATCGATATCAGTTATTCGGTTTCTGAAACGGTTTTCATCTTATCGGTAAAAGATGGTCATAACTATCTGGAGTATGGCAAAAATAATGTGCCAACTGAGTGGAAATCGGTGACTGTAGTATTATCCCAGGATGTACGGGTAAATAAAATAGATGCCAGTCCGGCAGATAAGGTGTATTTGGTGCTATCTGATGGAACCTTAGCTGAAATAGCTGCGCCTGACGGTGCTCAAGCCACCCCGCAAGTAATTGATGGATCAGAAGGAGCGATTCAAGTAAGTGCGGCTCCCGACGGAAACGTTTGGATTGTAGCTACCACCAGCGAAGGGTCTATAGTACGTTGCCTTTCGGGCAATGAATGGAAAACAATACCAGACATCAACAATGCCAAGCGAGTAACCGGTACCACGGAAGGACAAGCCTATGTGGTAAAAGGTGATGGAAGCATTGTATTGGTAAGTACCGATGGAGCACAAAAAGAAATTCCTTTTGAACACCAAGCTACCGAAATAAGTGTAGGAGCTGAGGGTACCTTATGGGCTATTGCTCAAGACGGAGGTTTTACCGGAGGTAATATATATACCACCAGTGACGAAGGAGCTAATTGGAACCATGTATCAGGAGCAGATGCTAAATATCTAGATGCGGGTCTACTTGCGAGTGTATAAAGGCTTGGTTGCCTTTTGAACAATTTAAAACAATCAATTTTATCATTTTTTAATCTTTAAACTTTTAGAATTATGGAAATGTATCTTACCTCTATCATTGGTTGGGGACCTAACTGGGCACCGAGAGCCTGGATGCTTTGTGCTGGACAATTATTGCCAATTAGTTCATTCACCGCAGTATTCTCGTTGATTGGAACTATCTACGGAGGTGATGGCCGTACTACTTTTGCTTTGCCTGATTTGCGTGGGCGAGCTCCAATGGCAGCAGGTAATGGACCTGGTATTACTGCTTATAACATTGGACAAAAAACAGGAGCTAATACTACAACTTTACAGGTAGCAAACATGCCTGCCCACAATCACAGTTCATCCACTGCAGGATTAAGTGTATCGTTGGCAGCTTCAACTTCCGACGCGACTTCTGCTACACCTGTTAATAACTATGCCTTGAGTAAAGTAATAGATGCTACGAACTTTGGAGATGTTCACATGTATGGGCCTAACACGCCTAATGTTGCCTTAACTGGTGGAGCTGTAAGTGGATCAATTACGATAAATAATACAGGAGGAGGTCAATCATTCTCTCTTATGCAGCCAAGTTTGGCGATTCAATTTATTTTTTGCATGCAGGGTATATTCCCCCCTCGCAGCTAATATCTATAGCATTAGCCTATTTTTATTGAAAGGTTTTAGGGGATTTTCTCCTAAAACCTGTTTCTGTTAGAAAAAATATTGTATGAAACAGCCCATCAGAATTGGTTTTTTACAGCCTTACTCCTCTATTTATCCCTATTTTGCCGAACATTTGCTTACAGGTTTTTTTCTGGGATTTGGCCGGGATCCTTTTCGTCAAAATGATATCCAATTTATTCCTCATTTTGTTGAATCAGGAAGTGGTACTAAAGTCGCAGAAGGTGCCAGAAAATTGCTTCAGTTTGATCAGGTAGACATGTTATCAGGTTTGATAAATTATGCTGCCTTACCTGAGTTAACCCCTATTTTGGAGCAAAAACAAAAATTAGGATTCTTTTTTGACTTGGGCGACTCCATTCCCAAGTTTGACTATTTGAGCCCTAACGTATTTTTTTCTTCCAATCAGCTATGGCAAAGCCAGTTTGCCTTGGGCCAATGGGCTCCCAAACACTTTGGTACCCCTGGGGTAATACTCATGCCTATTTATGATGCCGGTTATGACTTACATACCAGTTTTCAACAAGGTTTGTCTTGGTCAGGTGGAGGAGAAGTACTACTGAGTGTAGTAAATGCCAAGGAAAAGAATCCAAATAAAATGCGGGTGAGGCCTTATCTCAAAGAAGTGAAAAAGACGGCCCCAGCTTTTGTTCATGCGTTATTTAGTGGCCCCAATGGGGTGGAGTTTCTCAAAGAGTGGGTAGACTGCGGATTAAACAAAGAAATTCCATTGGTAGTCAGTGAGCCCATGACTTATCCCGAATGGTTGGCCGATGTTCAACACCTGGATTTGGAGTTATATACTGCAAGTTTGTATGACCCCGAAGACGTGAGTAAACAAAATAGAAAGTTTAAACAAAAGTTTGCTAAAACAGCCAGACAGCCGGTGAATACCTTCGCCTTGTTAGGGTACGAAGCTGGCCTCCTGTTCAAAGAAGTTTTCTCACAATTGAAAAAAAGAGACTTTGATACCGTGAAAAAACGCTTTCAATCTGAAACTATCAGAGGACCAAGGAATGAACGCAGTTTTTACCCAGATGGTGGCTTTAGTTTGCCTCCCATCAATATTGTTAAAATCAATACTTCCCGAACTGGTATCCGAAAAATGGTGATCGATCAAGGGCAACCGCTCAAATATAATGAGACCATATTTGAAGATATTAGAAAAGCAATGCCCACTGGATGGCAAAACCCTTACCTTTGTTATTAAATGAGGGCAAGCATAACCCTATGCAAATGGAAAAGCAAGTAGATTAAGGCGTCAACTTGTTTCACTCAAAATAAGTTGATCTAACTGTGTTAAAATTTCATCCCGCAAAATGGAAAGTTGATGAATAAGCTGATCATGACGCACTTCTAACTGTTCAATCGCAGTGTTTTGTTGTTGAATAGTCACTTGATCAGGAGAAGGTGCTAACAATAACATAGCTAGTTGTTTTTCTGCATCACCCTTTTGGTGATCCAGAAAATAAATTTGATTGATTAATTCATTGAATTGTGTTTGAAGAGCGGCAAATTCTTCACGAGGTAATTGGTCCAACAAACGGTTAAATTGACTATTGGCCTTTGTATGGGCGCAACCGATACGATGATGACGAGCGGCACATAATGATACTCGAGTAAAAGTAATGCCGTCAGGAGAAGACTGGGTTTCAGGCAAGCCAGTAATAGTATCAAGAGCAACTTTTTCATGATACATTTTACAGGCTACAGTTTTGAAGGCTTTAAGTGCCTCTTTGATTTGCTCTAAAGTCATAGTTGAGAATTTAGCTAAATGCTCACGTGTGAGATTCTAAGTTAAGAAAGTTCAGATACATTTAATGAAAATCTCATTGAAAAATTATATACATCCCCACTAGTTACTTAGCCTTGGAAAATGGCATTAAACGATCAATCAAACAGTGTAAGTTGCAAATTAGCATTAATTAAAAGTTGTGATGTTTAGGGGTAACACTCTATTACTTAAAATTAGAATTCTTATGAAAAAAGGATTTACAAACAGAACACGAATAAATGATGAGGAGGAAACAAACAATCAGCGAGAGAACTCATCAGGCTTTGTGAAATATTCCAATCAAGGAATGTCAAAATTATTTTTGCTTGGAAAATCAGTAGCCCTTGGTTTTTTGTTACTTATTGTTTCAAGTTTTTATAGTTTTTTATTCTTCCCACCCGCCATTGGGGTTTCTGACTTTGATGGTGCTACCAATGGTGATTTTCACTTAGGTTCAGGAACCACTGTATCTGGCAATTTAGACAATTGGACTTTTGAAGTTTCTACAACGGCTTCTGGAAGAATTTCTGTCAATGGAGGAGGTCCTAATCCTGGGGGACCTACTGATAAGCTAGTTAACTTAGGACGAGTTAGTGGGAGCATCACCAATGGACTCTTCAAAAGTGATGATGGATCAGAATTTGATTTGAATAGTGTACAGTTAAGGTACCAGGGCAATTCATCGCCAAACGTGACCATTACTGGTTACAAAGATAATGTTGCTGTAGGTGGGGCAACACTTACTCAAACTTTAACAAATGGCACTTGGACATTGTTTAATGTGTCAGGTAATGATAGCTTCAACGATGTAGATGAGATACGAATATCTGCTACCTCAGCAGGCACCTGGGCTTTTTTAGGGATTGATGAAATTAACATCAGTGCTGCCGTAGGCGGCAATACCGCCCCCACTGCCTCCAGCTTTACCGCCAGCAACGGTCCTTACGAAGACCTCGCCTATGCCTTTGCCACGGGTGATTTTGGCTATAACGATGGGGATGGCGATGCTTTGAACCACGTATTGATAGAAACATTACCCGCCGCTGGAACCCTTTTTATAGATGCGAATGGCAATAATATGGTCGATGGAGGAGAAGCGCTTACTGTTTCTAGCCAGGTTTCCAAAGCCAATCTGGACGCAGGTAGACTAAAGTACCTTCAAACCGGCGGATCAACCAATACCTCTTTTCAATTTGAGGTAAACGATGGTACTGCAAATAGTACGGGTAACTATATTGCGACCTTAAATGTAGTACCTATCCCCACAGTGACGCTATCAGTTTTGCCTACCGGTAGAATAGAGAGTATTCCCACTAATGTCAATATTACGGCCACTTTATCGAATACCTATGGGGCAAATGTCACCGTTAATCTAGGGTTTTCGGGTACGGCTACAAGTGGAGTTGATTATACTATTGGTGCTAATACCATTGTGATCAATGCCGGGTCTACTTCTAATACTGCCACCATTGCCAATCAGGATGATCCTACATTTGAAGGGAACGAAACCGTAGTGATAGATATTACGGGGGTGACCAATGGTACCGAAGATGGCACTCAACAAGTGACTTATACCATTATTGATAATGACCTTGTGCCCGATGTGACATTTGAATTATTACCTCATTATAACCCCACCAGTGAAAATGGCGGCATAGCTTACATCTCCGCTGAATTAGATGCCGCCGCTGGAGTTACCGTCACTGTTCCCATAACTTTTAGTGGTACCGCTACCCAAGGCGTAGATTATAGTGTTTCAAGTACCACCATAGTAATTGCTGCAGGTGATACCAAAGATAGTATAGCAATCACAGGAATAGCTGATGGGGTTGAGGAAGGCAATGAGAGTATTATCATTGACATGGGAGCACCCACCAATGGTGACGAGTTTGGTATACAGCAAGTAAGCCTTACCCTTACCGATGAAGATGCAGTGGCCCCCAGGATTGCCAGTATTACTCGGTTAACTCCTTCCACTTCTCCTACCAATGTGAATGTGCTTGTTTTTAGGGTAGTATTTAGTGAGCCGGTAAGTAATATAGATAATGTAGGTGTAGGTACCCCCGATTTTGTTGCTATAGGTACCACGGCAGCTGTCACCAATGTAAGTGGGTCAGGTACTACCTATGATGTGACCGTAAATGGAGGTAATTTAAATAACCTGAATGGAACGGTGAGTTTAGGCATCGCCTCAGGGCACGATATAGTCGATGCTATAGGCATTGCTTTGACCAATACCACCCCTACGGGAACAAATCAAACTTATGTAATAGACAATGCCCCTCCTGTATTTGAGAATAGTACTCCTAACACTTCAGGAGTCACCCAAACTGGCTTTACGCTCAATATTGATATGAACGAAGCTGGGGCTGCTTATTTTGTAGTAGTGGCAGATGGAGCCGCTGCCCCCACATCGGCCAACGTACGTAATGGTCAAGCAAATGGAGGAGGTGCCCCGATCACTGCGGATAATAGCACCATCAATACTGGAGCCTTTGTCGATAATTTATCGGCAACTGGTCTTACCCCCAACACGGCCTATGATGTATACGTGGTACTGGAAGATGCCCTGGGGAATCGGCAAGCTTCGCCTACCAAGCTAGATGTCACTACCTTGGCTCAGCCTGCCATTTCCATTAATGATGTATCTATCAATGAAGGCAACTCAGGAACCACTAACTTCACTTTTTCCATAAGTTTAAGCGCGGCTTCTAGCCAAACCATTACTGTGAACTATGCCACCGCAGATGGAACGGCCGCTTCTACTTCAGATTATACAGCGATTACCTCCACGATGGTGACATTTAACCCTACTGAAACAGTCAAAATGTTTACGGTGAGTGTAAATGGAGATACCGATTTTGAACTTGACGAAACTTTTACTGTCAATCTGTCGAGCCCAACCAATGCGACCATCAATGATGGTACAGGAATTGGAACCATTCAAAATGACGATGCTTCTCCTCCTACCATTACTTCAGTCAGCATTCCTGATGCGTCGGCTAAAGTGGGAGATGCCATCACGGTGACCATCATAGCCGGTGAAAGTGGTTTAACCCTGAATACAGGTACGGTAAATGGGGTAAATGTCACTGGTTTTACGAATACCTCGGGCAATACCTACACTGCAACCTATACTGTAGCCGAAGGCAATACCGATCGGGCCGCAGGTGATAATATTCCTGTCAACTTTATTTTATCCCGGGGAGGGCTCAATTCTGCTCCTTTTACGACGGCGATTAGCCAAGCCAATGACCCGATTGATGCCAACACCCCCGCTGCTCCATCTACTCCCGATATGACCGCAGGCACGGATTCAGGAATTAGCAACTCTGATAATATCACCAATGATGCTACGCCTGATTTTACTGGAAC
>DMXI01000082.1 GCA_003483885.1 Microscillaceae bacterium | reverse complement strand
AGAAAAAAATGAAGGGCTTTTGAGGTTGTAAATACTTAATTTTTAAATAGATACTTCACTGCTTGAGGAATATGAATTCAAAAAAACAAATAAGATTACAAAGCTTAGCTTGATGTCAATACGACGGTGGTCTACTATACCAGTAACAAACATTTATAAGGAAACAGCATTGAATGCAGAATGACGAAGAAAAAACCTCAAGTAGTCAGCTTTATGTACCTTACCAAAGGCTTAATTCTCTACCGCTTGGTTTGATCTGAGGCCTGATCACGATATTGTTTGGGGGTGACTCCAGTAACTGATTTAAATAAGCGATTGAAGGTAGCCTTAGATTTAAATCCGGCGTCGGTAGCAATGCCAAAAATGGTTAAATGGCCAAGGCTAGGATCCAGCAAGCGACGCTTGGCTTCTTCTACCCGATATTCATTTACAAACAGGTAAAAATTCTTTTGGAGGCCTTGATTCAGCGCCGTAGAAATCTCCTTGGCCGTCAGTTGGGTTTTGTCTTCCAGGATTCTCAGGCTCAGCTCTGGGTTGAGGTACAGTTTTTCCTGCTCAAGCACCTGCTTTAGTTGGCTCACATGCTGGGCAAGTAGTGGGTTGGGAATATTGGAGGTGGGCTTTTTGGTTTCGTTGAGAGACACCTCAATGTCTACCTGGGCTTGTCGCTGTTGTAACCCAAGCAGACCCAACCAGCTAATGAAAAGTACGGGTAAAAAACGATACATATAGGCTTCGCGGGAGTAGAAATCAAAAATAACTTTGGCCAGGGAATATAAACTGGCAATAATCACGGTAATGGTCATGGCTATCACAAATTTACGCAGCCATTGTAACGCCATTTGGTCGGTATAAGACAATTGTTGTGGTAAATCTTCCTGATGTTTTTTGAGCAATCGCCAGCTTAGTACAATGTAGTATACCAAAGAAAAGCTCCCGAGGTTAGACAGTTCATCGATGACCGCATGGAGGGTGATTTGGGAAGGAGGTGGTATGCGGCCCACAATTAAATGGTATACGCTATGGATGTAGTCGATGGCAATAAGGTAAAAATGAGGCCAATGCTTGCGCTGAAACTTAAAACTGGGAGAAGTAAGGCTGCGAATGTAAAAATAAAATGCGGGGCCAACGGCAAAAGCCAACCCATAGGGCAAGGTATGCAGCCAAAAAAAACGATCGAACAGGCGAAATTGCACCACAATATAGATGAAATTGGCATAACCCAAACAAAAACACAAGAGCGCCAAAAACAAGTTGGCCTGACGGTTTTCTTTTTTAAACAATAAGGCAATGCTTAATATAATGGCCTGAAAAATACCAAATACAATGATGGTTTCGCTAAAACTAAACTGTATACTGATAATCATGCGCAGGATTTAATGAGCTTCTAATGCCTTGCCAGAGCATGGCTTTTCCGAAAAGGCGAGCAAAGTTAAGGTTTGATTGTCTAAAGTCAAATCGAAACATTGATGGGTTTCAGGGGCACCATCGGTACTATATACCCAGTGAATATCCAGCACAATGTGGCCATCTTGCAATATAGCTTGCCACTTTAGATCTTGAATAAGGGTAGTGTATTGCCCTAACGAATAACGCGAAGTGATGGTTTTCCAAACCGCTTTACGAACCTCTTGTCCTTGGACATGCTCGAAACCAGGAAACGCTTGGCGCAAGTCAGGGTGGCTTACTTTATAGAGGGTCTCTACGTATTGTTTAGGACGCTGGTGCGCTTTAGGATAACCAAAATAGACCCATTCGTCGGTGTGCCAAAGAATTTCCCAGTTGTACCCCAATACTTTTTTGATGCGATTCTTCATTCTTTTTGCAAAGAATTCTTCTACTGATTGTTCTTCGGCTTTTTCGAGGTGTTGCCCCTGCTTTATCTCCAGTACTTTTATTTTCTTTTTGAATAAACTGAACATAAGGGGAATTTAAGGATATTATCTTCAAATAAAAAAGCTTCTTTCTGGTCGTTTAGAAAGAAGCTTCTGATAATGATTGTCTAAAACTTATTGTTTTTTCAACACGATTTGCTCAGCTTGCTTGGCAATGATTCTTTCAAAGAATTTTTTCAAGCCTGCATATTGATCCGCTCTAAAGTTAGAACGGTTCACACTGAGGCGACTGTTGACCAATAACGCATCTCCAAAATGTTGGGCCGAATATAAAAATACTGCCTGACGCCCTGGCAAGGCCAATTGTAGTGTTTTGGGCAAAGATTCCACTTTGTACCCTTTAGGCAATTTAATTTTCACATAAAAATTACGGTTGATGTGGTAACCAAAATCTACCGGAAACTTTCGGTCTTTGAGCTTAAAAGGATTTTCCTTCATTTGCCAGTACAACATGGGGTTGAGGTACATCATATTGCCTGCTTTCTGTACCTTGTCTTCAATATTTACCTCTAGTTTGGTCAAAAGCGGTTTTTCCAAAGTATCTAAATTCTCGATAGAGGCCTTCAATATTTTTAAGGTTTTCAAATCGGCTTTTTCGTCTTCTTCATAATTATCGTCTTCGCTTTCGCTTTCTTCGCTCTTCTTACTGGCCTGATTTTTCTTTTTCTCTATTTTATGACGTTCCACCAAAGCACTGTACCCCTCATCGGTGGTGTTGATGTTTCCGGTAAGCATTCCTTCTTCGTTGAGGGTAAGTTCAGAAGTCACGTTTTCTTTGTATTTCTGGGTACCTTGATTGAGCGCTACCCAAGGGTTTTCCACCGCGTAATCGGCCACAATACGTCCTACCCCGCTTAAGCACCGCGAAGGGAGCAAGTTAAAAGGCATCAACTTATCAGTCGCATCCAACAGGTAAGGTTTCTTGTCTATAACTACCAAGGCTACCACGTAGTTGAATTTGTTGATCAAGGGATAAAATTGATTGACCTGCGCGTGCGAACGAGTGCTCAAAATAATGGGCAATACGCGTTTGAAACCTGCCCGACGAAGTAGGTTGATCAGCATCAAGTTGATATCGGCTGAATTGCCCTCTCCTTTTTCGTAGGCTTTTTTGAGGGTAGTATTCACATAACGGGCTTCATTTTCGTTGTACTTCATTTTGGCTTTTACCGCCTCAAATATTTTTTTGGCTTTGGTCTCATTGGCCGGAAGGCTGGCTACCTTCTCTAAAATCTCTTTTCCAAAGTTCCTTTTCTTCAATGGCTTGCCAAAATAAGGTGATTCCAATAAGCTTTCATCCAGGTATTTCCAGGTAGAAAAGATATTTCTATCCATGACCCGCTTTAGTTGAAACTCTATCTTTACGATGTGGTTAGAGTAGTGCGTCATGTACTTCTCGGATTCAAAGCGAGGCAAATCGCGGGCTTCCCATCTATTGACGCTCCCCTTTACCCGTTTTCCACTAAAAAGGATATTTTCCTCCGCATTATTCACCACTTGCTTTACCCAGCCATAATCTTGTAACACTCCGACATAACTGAAAAACTCATTGGGAACTTCGGTGCGGTATTCACTGTATTTTACCGGGATTTCGTCCTGGAAAACCCAGCTATGCAAATAAATACGAGGGGTATTTCGCTTATAGCGATACTCAATGATGGCTCCTTCTTTGATTTTGGGGAATATAATTTTCTTTACCCGCAGGTACTTGCTTCTCTTCTCGTCTACAAAATCTTTTCTGGATAATTTAAGGCTTTTTACCTGGCCATTTTCTAACCAAAACACTTTGGCTTTGAGGTTACTAATGCGTTCTTTGGTGTCGCCAATTCGGTAAGGGATTCTGATATCGGCGTGTTTGTAGCCTTCTTTGTTAAATATTTTGATTCTTCGGTGGTGTTCTACCACCATCAACAAATCAGAAGCGACATATTCCATAGAGGCCCTTCCTACATCAAGTAAGACCAAGGCCTCGGCGGTAGAGTCCTTGGGGTAAGATTTCATTTCCAGTGCGGCTTTGCTCACTTTGCCAAAGCCTTTGTTTTGTGCTTGAATGCTTATGTTGATCACCAAAAACATAGCGATTGCACCAACGTATCTTAATTTCATAATAAGAATAATAATAGGTTAATTTCTTTGTAAAAACTTTCTGTGCTTTTGCTATTATATACCAAATATCACCTAACGCAATGGACATTTTTTTTTGAGTTTTTTAAATTGATAAAAAGGCGATTCTCATAAATGAGAATATTTCGCTATCTTGGTTGTCCAACATTTTTGCTGATGTATGAACCTGGAAACCCTCGAACGTGACCAACGAAGATTTCGCAAACGCTTGAAAAAAGGTCATCCTTATAAACCAGTTTTTGTAAAAATAAAGCTGCTTTGGGATTGCAACCTTAAATGTAAAATGTGCAACCATTGGCGTTGGAGGGGGAATATGCTGGATCGTAAAATCCTGAAAAAACTCATTCCCGACTTGGCTAAAATGGGCTGTGAGCGTATTCATCTTTCGGGGGGAGAACCTACCATGTACCCTGATCTGGCCCAGGCAATGAAATGGATGCGCAAACAGGGGATTAAAATCACGATGACCACCAATGCCACTCTAATCACTGAGGCCAAGGCTACAGCTTATGTACAGGCTGGACTCAAAAAGGCCAACATATCGTTTGATAGCCCAGACCCCACCACACACGACGACATTCGGGGGATGAAGGGTGCCTTTGAGCGATCGGTACGGGGAGCGCAGTATTTACAGGCGGCTTTTCGCCAAAAGGCGGCTAACCTGGCCAGCAATCCGGGCAAAATATTCATCAATATGGTGATCAATCAGACCAATTATCGGCAAGTGGCCCAATTGCCCACCTTGGCCCATCAAATTGGCGCTCGGGGCTTTCATTTGATCCCTATTTATACCCGCAACGAGGAATTGAGCCATTTGAACCAAGCACAGATTATAGAGTTCAATGAGCAAATTGCGCCTAAAGTCTACGCTCAATCCCAGGCTTTGGGCCTGGAAGTGGCTCCGCACGATTTGTGGGTGTTTGGCACCTCCGAGGCTCAGATAGCCAGCAGCGCCCAAGGCAACTACGCCCATCAATATTACCAAACGCACCCCTGCTATGCGCTCTGGACCCACGCCTTGATAGACCATAATGGTAATGTAGCGCCTTGCTGTACGCTCACCGATCAGGTAGTGATTGGAAGTTTACAGGAACAATCGTTTAAGCAAATATGGCAAGGAGAAGCCTTTGCCCAGCTTCGGCAAGCCTCCTACCCCATTCACTCGGCTTGTAATCGCTGTACGATGTTTTTGCCTAAGAATCAAAAAATTGAAGCCTTGGTGGTGGGGTGATGACTGTGAGGTAGTAGGTTATCTTATTTTTTGGTGGAAAATATCAGGAGTTTCTCTGTACTGACGATACTTTTCTATATAAAAATCTTCATCCCTACTTGTGCCAGTAATATGTACAGATTCATTATACTTATCAATAATGATGGGCGCATTACCGCCAACCATCTCATCTTCATTGCCTGTTTTAATAAATGCCTCTGATTGGTAAAAAAACATCCAACCCTCTTCAAACGCTATGGTTTCCTCTGACATAATTGCCAGTTTTATGCTGGACTGTAACGCTAATTCTTTCAGCTTATTTTCGGCCAAAGCCAACGCTTTATTAATTGTGATCATGTTTAAGGTTATAGATTTCCGTTAGTTTGATGTTTATAAAAACTTGCTCAAATCAATGAACAAGGCTTTTGTAATATATTTACTGCGCTAGATCACGCAGGGAGACATGCCTGCCAGCAGCAGCCTCCTTTCGTAAGCTCTAAAAATGTAATGCAAACGCTTATAGTAAATTAACTCGCATTCAAATGCACGCTAGTTGGAGTTAGCAATTAAAATTTCCTCCGTTTTTAACTTCCCTGTATAAAAATTCTTGATGCAATCAGATTCAAACTTTATATTTCCATAATCTATAAATATTTGTAAAGTCTTATTCTTATACATCAGAATATCGGTCTTTGTAAAGTCTTTCAAGTTAAGACGCAATAATTTTGTAAAGCTTTCATGCTGCCTCAAAGTTACATAAGCTTCATGTGTTAAATGAGCAGTTTCTATTTTACCAAAACCCTGTTTTAAATCGTAAGGATATTGTCTTTTGATATCTACTATTGTTAGATATGCCTTAAATAAACTAAAATCTGCTCCCTCTACAACGGGTTTCATAATGGTATGACTAATAGTATCTAGGTTTGTAATTCTAATCTCTACCAATAAGTGTTTTTTTGTAATTTTAACTATTTCCAGGTCTGCTTTTAGTTCTACTTTTTGACTGAAAGCACTCATTGCAAACAATTGAATTATTACACTTGAAATTAATGTTAAGTATAGAAAGTTTATCCTCATTTGTCTTTTAATTGTTTTTTAAGCTCCACAGGCTTTACAGTCATAGTATGTCTACTATTAATGCAGCTTATCTTAAATATTGATGGAAAAAAAATGATTTTACCATCTCTAACAAACTATTTTGCAGAATTCCTTCCAGCCTTAGTCAGTTCTCCATAAGCCCCTATTGTTTATCAGATCACTTGAAACTATTCTAATAAAAATCAATCTCCTGACTAATGACCTTTGGCTTTTATTCAAAGAACCCTGCCCAACTTTTATATTGAACAGGCTTCGTATATCTTGTTATCGCAAAATAAGCCTGTGCTGGCAGCATCTGGACTTGTCATTTATTCTATGCTTTCAAGTCATCCTTTGGAAGACTTACAAGAACTGGGAGGAGGAACCTTTCGTCCAATGCTGTTTCCTTAACTCTAATCGAGTCCATATAGCGAGTAACGTTTTCCCCCTTGGGGGAATTAAAGGGGGCTTTCGTGGATTAACACTGCTTGATTTAACCCTTAAGGAAACAGCATTGACCTTGCGCCAGCTTGGGGCTTACTTAAAACTAGTACTCTCAAGCAAGCTCTGTCTTTGAGTTTTTTGCTTTGCTTTAATCATAGACAAAATAAAGCTTAAAAACTCCTCTTCATTAATATCAATCATACCTAAGCCAAATGTCATTTCTTCAAACCCAAAAGATTTATTGAATTCTGCATATGTTTTTTGAAATTTTCCTTTGTTATAGGAAGATTCAAACTCTTTTTGGACAGCTAAGGCTAAATATGGTTTATCATACAGGTAAGTGATGTAAGCGTCACTAATGGCTTCCCAATTCACAACTTTTTTACTTGATCTATAATCACAAACACCTATTTCATTGATTATTATGACAGGTCTTCTATCTAAATAATGGTAAATAACAAGCGCATATGGAAAACCACCCATAGATATGACTATCAACCAGCCAACCCAGGATGGACGATCACTAAATAGCAAAAATAAGCCTAGTAGAGTGCAAAGAGTAGCTAACGCAATTAATTTATCAAGTCTACTAAGGGAATTATAAATTTTTATTTCGTTCATTTATTGTGCCTTTTTATTCTGGACAAATTAAGCCCCTATTGTTTTAAATGTTCCATCGCATCACTTGAAACTAGCGAATGAAAATCAGTCTCCTGACTGATAGCCTTTGGCTTAAAACAACAAGGAGTAATATCAGGCAAATAACTCCCCTATTTTTGCACAGCTTCTAAAATGCCCATTTTTCGTAGTTTGGTACCATATACCGATACAGTACGATTGCTCAAAGGAAGTATTTTGGCAATTTCTACGGGAGATCGGCCAAACTTCAAACAATACCCTACTTGCCAAATGGCTTTGGTAATTTTTTTATCCGCCAAGGCCTTGTCTATTTCATTGGCAAATTCGGGGAATTCATTGCGAACCTTTTCTTGAATGCTAGACAGCTCTCCCGCAGTGTTGATCTCATTGGCCAATAGTTTTTGCGCAATATCAGGCCCTCTTTGGGTGAAGGTTTCCTGGATTTGTTGTAGTTTATGAGTGGCTTCCGTAGCTTCTTGCAAGTAGATTTTCACCTTTTCGTCTCGATCTTTTTTGATCAGAATATTGGCTTTTTTTAATTCTTCATTCGTTACTTTTAGCTCTTCGGCCTGTTGGGTGATTTCTTCTTTTTGGGCTACAATTTCCTCGGTACGTTCTTCCACCACCTGCTCTAGTTCTTCATTGCGTTGACGAATTTGGCGGGTACGATAGCGACTGTAAACTATACTACCACTAATTAACAACCCTATACCTGCCAACCCATAGAGTGTATAGGCCCACCAGGTACGATACCAAGGCGGAAGGATGGTAAAAATATAAGAAGTAACCTCACTTTCTTTGTCATACACATTTTTGGCCTTCACCTGAAAAGTATAGGTACCTTCGTGGAGGTTGGTGTATTCTTTTTTGTATTCAGTGGACCAGTTTGACCAGCTTTTATCAAAGCCTTTTAACCTGTAGGAAAAACTGGTTTTTTCGGGAGCTTCGTAGTAGGGCGCTGAATATTCAAAGCCAAGGCTATTCTTATGATAAGGTAAAATCGAATTATTTGTAAATAATGTGTCAGTGTGAGTGGTGATTTTTTGAATAATCGTAGGATAGTTTACATTATAATCTTTTCTTTTATTGGGATCAAAGCTCAGTAATCCTTTGGAGGTAGCCATGTATAATTTATCCTGATGAATTATCAACTTTGTAACCTCATGAGTAGATAGTCTCTTAAATGGTGTATTGTACCATATGTACCCATTTGGAGTATGTCTAGCTACTCCAAAACCACCAGAGAGGTTACTTTGGCTACTAATGTAAATGTCTTTAGTTTTAGAATGAACCGCAATTCTTGTGGTGTAAGTAGGTTTGTCTTTACTCAAGCTACCTATCTTTACTTCTGAAAAGCTGTCAGTATTAGGGTTGTAAAGGTAAATACCTTGGGGATTATTAGCCCACAATTTACCATTTACATAAGAGGGTAATGTCTCATTATCATCGCCTTTGAAATAACCATTATCAGATGAGTAATGCTTCTTAGAGATAATTTTGAAATTTTCATAATCTATTTTATAACGATAAAGCCCTGGTTTTTTAGAACCTATCCAAAGTTCATCATTCATAATTTCCAAACTGATAATGGAACTTTCTTTTTTGCCAAAATCTATCACTTTTTCAAACTTACCTTCTGGCTTGTATCGATATATTGAAAGGCCATTATAAGAAGAAAAGTAGGCCAATTTCCTTTGTCTATCTAGTTTCATAAAAGAAACCATTATCTTATTGGCAACTTTTTTCACTTCTTTGTTCACAATATCAATCAAGTACACTCCCTTTCTACCACTTACAAGAAGCTTATCGTCTGAAAAAGTTTGTATACACATAGCTTTATCACTAATATTGATTTTCTCCAAAGTAGAATCACTATTTTTTAGCCAATATAAATACTTCCCCCCTTCACTTTCAGAGGTAAAAAAAAGCCCTGCTTTATGTGAATGTATGTCTTCGATTGTTTCATTCAAGTATTTTGTAAAAGGGGATGATAACTCTATATGCCAAATATTTTCTGAGGTAACTATCCAAGCATTTTTCCAAGAATCCACATGTATATAGTAAATAATTCCCTTTACTTTATGTAAATTCTGAATCTTCTGAGTTCTTAAATTTAGTAAAAGTATTTCACCCTCAAAGGTTGCCAACAATAACACATCTTTTTTATACAACTGAGCACTTACAATACCATTTTTTAGTCGCCTCTTGACATTTTCACTTAATGTAATTGGTTGTAAAGTATCTTTTTTTTTGATGAAAAGCCCTTTTTTGAAAATAATCATAAAAATATCATTGGTGGAATGGTGAGGAGCCATAAAAGATATCATTCCTTCCTTGAAAATTTGGCTATCATCAAATAATACAAAATCATGTCCATCCCATTTAAGTATTCCTTCACCAACCTTAGAGAGAAACAATTCATTTTTCACCTTAAATAAGTAAATAAACCCAAACTCCTTACCTGCCTCATACTTTTTGAGAATTTTTTGACCATTGGTTACAAATATCTTTGCCATAGAAACAAAAAAAACTTTGTCTCTAAAGCGAATAATTTGAGTAATTGGTGTAGGAGTTAATTCTCTCGAGTATTCTCCTGTAAACATTGTTTTATAATGAAACCTGCCTCGTTCTTTCTTAAGAAAACCAATTTGATGAGTTGCTCCAATAAATGTTTTATTTTGTTCAGGTAAAATTTTAGTCACTTCTAACATTCGTCTATTCTCATCTAACCATTTAGATAGATTCCAGTATTTGCCATTAAATTTCAATAGCCCTAGATGATTAGCCGCCATCATCTCCCCGTTGGGTATTTGAGTGATTTGGTAATTATGTTTAGGTGCGTGAGTAATTTCCTGACCGTATGTTGTGATAAAAAAGGTGCCATCTTGGGCAAAAGGTTTATGGAGACAGCCTACCACATAAAGTAGAGTAAATACTGTAATAATACATCCTTTGTAGCTATACTTGTACATGCTTAATTTTTGATTAATTAAGTGACAATGAAAAAGAGAAAATTAAAAATTATTAAAAAAACTATAGGTGTTCTTTCTGATCAGCAAATGAGTGATGTCAAAGCTGGTGATGGACCTACTTGTCCAACAAGAGTATTTACTGATGAAAACAAAAGTGCTCCTACAAGAGCATCTACCAATCCTCTCCTTTGTCCAAATAGTGATTAAGTTTGAGAAAACCTTTGGAAATCGTCCGTTAGGACGATTTCATTAAGACAATCATTTTTTCTTTTTTGGAACCCAACCTAAGAAGTGCCTCATACTGATAGTTGTTTCCCCTAGTCGTGCTTCTTTTATAGTTATGTCTTCATCTCTTGTGTTAAATATTATAAATGCTCCTGCTTTCTGTTCTCTGCTAAAATACAAATAACTGATAAAACCATATTGTGCTCCACTATGAGTATTTAAAGGCTTTTTCTTATACTCATATAGAAACATTCCTAACCCTATACAATACTTAAAATCCTTTCTTGATAATATTTGATGCTTGCAAGTAAACATCTCATCAAGTGTACTTGGCTTTAAAACTAAATCATACTTAAGTTGAAGCTTCCTGTTAGTAGTTCCAGCCAAAAACTTTGTATATTTAGTCATATCTTCAATACTAGCACATAAGCCTCCAGTAGGATTGCCAACACCGTAATTATGAATATCCATATTAAACACCACATGAGTAGAATCTTTATCTTTTTTGTGATATGAAAGACTTTTACGATATTTAAGATGTGGAGGGCTTGTGCCAAAATGAGCAGTATTCATTTCAAGAGGCATTAATATATTTTTATAAATATAAGCTGTGTAAGCCTCCCTCTCAATATTTTCTATTACTCTCCCTAGTAGCACAAAAGCAAAATTAGAATAGACGTGTTTAACACCCGGTCTACGTTTTACTTTAATATAAGGGAGAATTGCACTGATTTGTTCCCATTTGATTGGGCGATGGGCTAAGTCGTTAAAGTCATCGTAATAATGCCACTTTCTATCAGTGAGAGTAATTCCTGAGGTATGTGTAAGTAAATGTTTAATAGTGATTTCTTCAACATCTACACCAATACTATCAGTACGTATCCAACGAACTTCAGGAATGTATTTGACTACTGGATCACCTAATTTGAGTTTTCCTCTATCTCTCAGTTGCATAATAGCTATTGCAGTAAAGGTTTTGGTAATAGACCCCCAGTTTACAATGGTTTCGGGAGTATTAGGTAGTTTTCGGGCTTTGTCTCGATAACCTTTAGTTCGCATATCGCTTACTTTTCCATCCTGAATCAAACATATTGAGAGTCCTGCTTTCGGATAGGCCTTAGCCACTTTTTCAAATTCTGGTACAACAGTTTTTTTCCAGGTCTTGAGTAAAGCTTGCTTATTAAGTTTGGGCTCTTTCGGGTTTACCTGAGAGCTTATGCTTGCCTTACAAAAAATAATTAAAGCAATCATTACAATTATTGTTTTGTTTAAATTTTTCATTGCACATCATTTAAAAGTTTGGTGACTTACCTAATATTGGATGTTGCAATGTTATGAGTTTTGACTTCCAGATGTCAAGCAACAACTGTTATGAGAATGTTAATCATTTTTCTTAATTAACACCTTTATAACTGTTTTACAATTGTTTCCAAAAATCTAACTTTGCTTCTATACCCGCTAACCTTTCCTCCAATGGAAGTTGTTGTTCAAAGTATAACTTTTGGTATTGCCAACTGTATTTATCCGTCATCACAGTTTGCCAGCTGGTCACCCGATGATGGTGTTTAAAATTTTCAGGTAAGTAATTATTCAATGTTTGGGCAACATATACCTTTAATCTTACTTCTGTTTGTTTTTGTTCTAACTGGTGCTTCTTAGTTTTTAATTGATTCAAGGCATTTTGCAGCGCTTGTAAAGCTTGTTCCTTGTGTAAAATAAAATCATCATTTGGTTGATTCTGAATATGATGTTTTACTTGTTTCAGTTGCGTATTGGTAGCCGCGTTTGCACAATTTTCCAAGGCATTTAAATACACTTGGTAATCCCAGGGGATAGTAGCATTGCGGCGCATCCAACTATAAATAGTTTGCGCACTGGTATATAACAAAATGGCTAAATCGTCAGCAGTAAAGCCCAGTTGTTGAAATAGTTTTTTCATAAGTTTGGTAGTAATGAGTACATATTGCTGCTTGCATAATTTTTGGAAGCATAAAAAAATAAATTATACAAGAGGCGATTATGCAAACCCTTTTTTTGAAATGCATAATTTCTTGCTGCATAAAAAATGAAATTATGCAAAGAAAAATTATGCATTAGAATCTAAAAATACACGAAGCCTCAAGCGAAACTTCGTGTAAGTATTCGTTATACAAGTATTAAGCCCCTAAGGCTGTTTTACGCGCCAACAATGCATCTCTGAATTGCTTATAATAAGCCAACAGCACTTGTTCTTCGCCTGCATCGGCGTTGCGTTCCACCACTACCACGGGGCTTACGTTCCCGTTACGTCGAAACTTAAGCGCTTCCAATCGAGCCTTATCTACCCCAAGGTTTACACTAATTTCCCCGTGTTTATTACTTCCTGCCGGATACTTAGTGAGTTCAAACTCTTTGGTGGCAATGAGTGCCTCTAACTCTAAGATATCTTCGTCGAGGTTATCAGTGCGGGTTTCAGCGCGTTGGAGCTGTACTTCCCGATTACCCAGGCGAGCCTCCCGGCTTTTGATTTGTAAATCATACTCAGCCAATAGTTTGTCTACTTCGGCTACCTCGGTTAAGCTTGATACTTTGAAATCGAAATTATCTAATGTGATATTCATAGATTTTTAAAAAATTTGTTTGTGCAATTTTACCGGTTAAAGGGTAAAAAAATCAAGCTTAGGGTGTTTACCGGATGTTATTTTGGTTAAAATTAATTACTATATTTATATGGTTAATGCATATAGTACAATTTTTAATATTTTTATTCGTAAGGTTTCTTCCTTGGACATTTTCGTTTTGTAGTAGCTTTCTCTTCAAATGTGGAATAAATCCCTTGAGATTTTCTGCTCTTAGTTGGCGTGAGTTTCTAGCAAGGCAGTCGACTCTAGCAAATCCCTGAGTCGTTCAAAAAAGATGGAGGCAAATAATATAGGTATGTACAAAGAAACCTGCCCAACTTTATATTGAACAGGCTTCGTGTACTTTGCTATCGCAAAACAAGCCTGTGCTAGAAGCATCTAGACTTGTCGTTTATTCTATGCTTTCAAGTCTTCTTCGGAAGGTTTAGAAGAACTGGGGCATAGTTTTAATTTGGCGAAACATAAAACTACTACTCGAGCTCAAACGAAACAAAAAGCCCTGCTCTTACCTAAAGAACAGGGCAATGATCAGCTTTGCAGCTGATCCCTAATCAATGCAAAGATAAGCCCCGCTACCGTTTTTCAAAACTTACTTGCCGATTTTCAAATAAAATAAGCCTTGCTCAAATTAATGAACAAGGCTTCATATTTCTTGCTGTCGCAAAACAAGCCTGTGCTGGAAGCATCTAGACTTGTCGTTTATTCTATACTTTCAAGTCACCCTTCGGAAGATTTAAAAGAACTAGGGAAAAAGCTAATTGCTAAAATACTGTATTATATTCTTTAAGACTTCAGCATTATCTTCATAATCACTTGTCCTGATAATTTTTGTAGGAATTACGTGTTCTATCGTATCTAGTGTGATTACTTCAAAATCAAGAAAACCTTTATCCCAAAAAGCAATATAACCTGCATGAGTATTAGACTCTAGTTCTACACCAAAATAATCGCCTAGGTTATTATCAAACCCATTAACTCCTGCTATATCATGCTTGTAAGTAATAGTAACATCACTACTTAATTCTTTTTCGAATCTATTTTTGAAATATTCTATAAAACTCATTTTTTTACCTCTAATACTTCTGACAAATTTCGCCATTTAGGAAGCATTTTTCCTCCTTGCTTTTTTAGAAGATACTGTTGAGATTTTGGTGCACTCGGACCAATATTTTTCACCCAGCCAGGCTCACCACCAGGAAGTAAACTATTAGTAGGAACATCATACTCAACATATACATTTCCTTTATACGTCTGTTTACGGTAAGCGTTTGGCCCTGTTGTAGCACTGAAGGTTAACCCTCCTCCTCCTTCTTGGACTAATCCAGTATCTTTCATTTTAGTATATTCATCATCATTCATCCATCTTCCAACTCTTGTCCATTCACTGCTACCTTTTTCAGCAGCGTCTTCTGCTACTTTCGCACCAGGGCCTCTCCTAAGCCCAGGAATATAGATAGCGTTTGAGGCAGCTTTACCAGACGCTTTTTTTAGTGCTCCTGGAATTGCTCCACCTTCTAAAGCACCCATAACAAATCCCATCGCGTCATGATGTGTGCCATAGTGTTGTAACATTCCTTCGGCCATTTTAGCCTTGGCTTTATTCTCCCTCACAAAATCCATTTTACGGCGGGCACCTTCAGGAACGTGTTCTACATAACCCTCATCGTTCTTTTGAATTTGGCTTTGCTGGTAATCTTTAATTCCTTGCCCCATTTTTCGGATACCGCCAGTAAACCAGTTCACTGCCCTATCCCAGGCATTTAAACCCATCTGTGCATAATTTAGAGCAGTCGCAGAGACTGATTCTAACCCTTCTAACTCTACATGGTTTGTTACCTTATTCTCACTAAAAGCATACACACTATTATACAAATAGTCTTCCGCCAAAGGATCAACCGAATGAAAACGACCAATGGCTACATCGGCATTTCGCCACTTAAAACTACTCCAGTTTAACCCAAACTCTTTCTGTTCTTCCTGACCTTGGAAGGTAAACTTATGCTCAGGCTTATTTTCCTTATTGATTCCACTTAGCTCCAACCCAAAGGGATAATAATGATTCTCCTGTACAATCAGTTGTGGGGTGAAAGTGACTTTGAAGTCATCAAACCACACATTTTGATCCGCAGTTTCATTGGCGGTGTATACCTGCAAAATACCATTTTCAGGGATGTCAAAGTCCAGACTGAACGTTTCCCAGTCCTGAGGATCTACGGGTAAAGTTACAAAAACTTTCTCACTTTTGATGACAGAATAAATCCTGCTAATCCCTCAATACTGTTCATCTTGATGCTAATAATTTACCCCTCAAACGAAATAAAAAAAGCCCTGCTCAACTCAATGAACAAGGCTTTTATTCTTTAGCTTGCTGTCGCAAAACAAGTTCGGAAACTTGTCATTTATTCAAAAGTTTTAAGTTCCCGCTGCGCTCAAACTTAAAACAACGGGGGGAAGACTTAAAAGAACTAGGAACTAGAAATCTCGCACTAACTAGCTTTCTCAAACTCCTTAATTTTTCTCAATATATATTTTTTTGTAAAATTACTAGGTAAACCTCTTTTCCTATTATCAAGGTGATTTTTAAGATATTTTAAAGCATCATTAAAATTATCAAGGTCACTATAGCTTAAGGCTAATCTTGCTCTAACATCATTAAGCAATGATTCGGCCCACCTTTTACTTTCACCACATTCTTTTAGAATATAGCTTATACCTTTATTTAGAAGGTCTAGCCAAATGTCAATTGATCTTTGTGTTTCACCTTTCATATCAAGAATACTAGCATAATTATGCAAAACCAAAGGATTATCATTATTTACCTTTAATGCCTGTTCAGCAAACTTTAATGCATCATCGTAATGGTGTTGTTCATAATATATCTCGCTCAGGTTTGTCAAAATCCAGAAATCATTAGGAAAGCTTTTTAATTCATTTTCTAATAATTTTTGAGCTTTAATCCAACTACCTTCATCAAGGTATTGATGAAGAAGGGTTGTTACTTCATTTTTATGTTCTTCAAGTTCTTGCGCTTTCATTTGCCTGACTATTTTTTCTTATTTGGGTTAGTGGGTTTAGCATATTTCTTATTCTTATTACCCCGATTATTATTTTTATTTGTGCCGTACTGTTTTCCAGCCCTTCTATTTGTGTGTTTATTCCAATTAGACTTTCTCTTATTTGTTCTGTGCTCTTTGGGTTGTTGAGTACTTCCTCCTCCATTTTTTTTCTTAGTACTAGTTCCGCTTCGTTTTACTTTTTTACTCCCCTTCGCACCAGGTCCTTTTGGAATTACTTTTTTACTCGCACTCCCAAGTTTAATTTTTGGAGCCTTCACACCAGCAACAGACATAGCTGCTTCTGTAGCATTACCAGCTAATTTTTGTCCAAAAGCATTGAAATCCCCATTTATTAAATCTTGAACACCACCCGCTGCTTTTTGCATAGCACCAATTGGCCCTTTGACAATTTCAATAGGATCAATATTAGATATGGCTTTTTTAGTAGTTCCTACTGGGTCTTTTATAAATTTTCTCGCCGCTTTCTTTGTATTACTCCACCATGTCCTGACACCTCCTAATATAGAATTATCTTTATGCTTTCCTGGGGTACTCTCTAGCCCTTCCAGCTCTATGTCTCCAATCACTTTGTTCTCACTAAAAGCATATACACTATTATACAAATAGTCTTCCGCCAAAGGATCAACCGAATGAAAACGGCCAATCGCTACATCAGCATTTCTCCACTTAAAGCTACTCCAGTTTAGACCGAACTCTTTTTGTTCTTCTTGCCCTTGGAATTTCCATCTATGCTCTGGGTGATTGAGCTTGTTCAAGCCCATTAGCTCCAACCCAAAGGGATAATAATGATTCTCCTGCACAATAAGTTGGGGAGTGAAAGTAACTTTTAAGTCATCAAACCACACATTTTGATCTGCGGTTTCATTGGCAGTGTATACCTGCAAAATACCATTTTCAGGGATGTCAAAGTCCAGACTGAGCGTTTCCCAGTCCTGAGGATCTACGGGTAAAGTTACAAAAACTTTCTCACTTTTGATGACATTTTGCCCAGCTTCGTCATACAGTACATAACGCAAATAGGCATTGGGCACGCCTGCCGTTTGGCTTGGTTGTCCATCAGGGCTAAAACCAAGTCCTAGCAAGAGCGTATTCGGGTTGTTGATGCCTCCATCTTGACTATTATTATAAGTATTCGCCAACGTTTGGACAAAAAACTGCAAGCCATTGCCCGAAGTCTGGGTGGGTGTTCCACCAATATGGGCTTGTACTTCTACTGCTACCTTGTCTCCCTTGGTGACTTTGATCGTTTTCCAAGCACCCAAGGGTTTGGTATCACTTCCCAGTTCACTGGCACTTCCGGCACCATTGGGTTTGGCTTTTACAATGTCATTATCGTATTCAAAACCTTGGTCCTTATCGGTTTGAGGGGTTTCAAAAGTCGCCAAAGCCGTTGTGGCCTGTCCTTCTCTAAACGCCACCCTCAAGTTCCCCAAATGGTCTTTGTAGTGGTATTCGTACAAAAAGGCTTGGTTGCCTTCTACCGTACCTGGAGCCAAGGCCCGCCCTTCCGCAGTATGGATAAACTGTAGGTTGTCTCTTTCGTAGACAAAGCTCCCTACATAATTGGTCCAGGCAACTCTGACTTTATTTTCATACACCTCTTTTTTGAGTTTGATCCCCGCGGCATCATACGTATATTCTATGCTGCGATCTCCCGAAAAACTAATGATGGTGGGCAAATTCAAGTGATTGTACCGAATGGTTGTAATCTCCTTGTTTTTGTCCTCGTTCATGTTTCCGTTTACATCGTAGTGGTAGTCCGGGTCGCTTGTGGTATGGGCGTGGCCATCTCTAAAATCACCCGCTACTCCAGTAGCACTGGCTGCTTCCAGGTCTTTCACCCCCAATAGCTGATTGCCTCGATAGCTGTATTGCAAGCTATCCATCGTACCAAAGCTCATATTCAACTGGGCATCTTGGGTGAGTAGTCCTTGTCGACTCAGGCTTTGAATGTTGCCATTCAGGTCGTATACCAGGTTACCCACATCATAGCGACCATTTTCACCAGGACGAGTCACCGATGAGTACTGGGCAGTTTTCAAACGGTTCAAGCCATCGTAGGTATAGTCATACTGGCGCTGTACGTTGTCGAGGCTACTTTTCCATACCATTTGTCCAATGTTGCCATTCAGGTAGTTGTTTTGCGCTCCCTGGGCATATTTCAGCTCAAAACCAAACAAATCGTTGTCCTGGCTTTGGGTGCTCAGGTTGGCATCGTTCAAGTGGGTCATCCACCCTCGGATGTTATAGCGGAAATCGAGGGTTTGCAGTGGGTTTACACTGTTTGATGTCTCTCCTAACTCTTTGGTAATTAGTTGTCCCAATTCGTTGTAAGCCAGGGTACTGATTTGTTCTACCGATCCGGTCGCTTTGGCCGCAGTGAGGTCTTTATAAGCAAAAGTGCCTCCGTCCTGAATTTCCTGATAGCTGGCTTTTACCCTTCCCGTATGGTCATACTCGCTCCACTGGGTCACATAATGGGTGGAATTGTTGGCTGCATTGTAGTGCTGCACCACACTTTGCTTCACCAAGCCATCAAAGGCATACTGGGTCATGGTGCGATCTTTCCCACTTTCTCCGCTACCGCTGGTCAGGTGGTTATCGGCTACAGTTTGTAGCACGCGTCCTCTGCAATCGTAATAACTTACGGTAGTAAGATAGGTACTATCACTTCCCAAAATCTTGGTTTTGGTGGCAGTTACCTGTCCCGTGTTTATCAAAGTAAGTGGTTCGGCCACGAGATTGTTCAAATCACCCGTCGCGTCAAAATTGTAGCGCGCGGTGGTATCGTTTTTCCAGTGGTAATTGTCATAATAAGTCACCGAATGCACGTTCAAGTCACTATCTGGAAAGCTTTGGTTGGTGTACAAGTGGTTGGCCTTTCCCACCGTGGTGGTATCCATCGTTTCGTGGGTTTGATAACCATTGGTTCCAAAGTTTGCATCCAAAGCGGTTTGTAACTGAGCGCGAGTTTGGGCATTGGTATGAATCCCAGTCATGACTGGGCGGTTGAGTTCATCGTATTTAGTAAAACTCCACTCGTCGCTTTGGCGCTGGTTGGCATCTTGCGAAAGCACCAAGCGGTCGCGACGATCATAAACCATCATTACCTTACCCGCTCCAGGCACTTCCTTGGTAATCAAACGCTTGCGCCCATCGTAATAATAACGATACCACAAACGGGCTACCTCGGTTTTCACCGTTTCGTTGGCAAAATCCCAGTGATGGGCTTCTAATACTTTGACCGCTTCGGGAGGCAATACGTAGCTCAACTGCCCGAAGTCATCGTAAGCGTAGTAAGTTTGGGCCCAAGTGTTTTCATCCACCTTGGCGCGTTTTAAGATCACCTGTCCCGATTTGTTTTTAAACTCTTCGGTCACCTTACCATCTTCGTCGGTAATGGTGGTGCGCGCCAGTTCTCCCTGGGCATAAAAACCGGCCACTACTGGCACATTTTGGTCCCCAGGGTTGACGGTAAGCGTCACCGAAGGGTGGGTGTTGCTCAAGGTTAGTCCAGCTCTTAGTTCAATCCCCTGGCGAGCTTCATAAGTTGTTTTTACCTGATCATTCTCGTCAGTTTCCAGCGCATCCAATACCCAGGTCTCCTGATCAATGGCTACATCACCTTGGGCCAGCACATTGTTGACCCGTAGCAAGCGTATTTTGTCCTGAGCAGCGGTGTTCGCACCGTTGGGGTCAGGGTTGGTATATAAGCAAGTGGTGACGGCTTTTTTAGCTCCTACCCAATGGGCTCCGGGTGCGTATTGTACAAAGGATCGGTTCAAAGGCGAAGATTCAAACTCACTCAATGCATAAGGATGCGGATCGGTGGCATGGGTCACGCTTTGACCTTCAGCATAAAAAGCCTTGGTAGCCGTAATTCCTCCAGATTTAAATCCTTTTAGGTTTACGCCCGAGGTATAAGGCAAATAGTTTCTGGGTGAGCGCCCTATGTCGTCATAGCCCATGGCCTGCACCACATCGAGTTTATTGGGCGATGCTTCCTGGTCAATGGTTTGAACTGGCCTCCCCAAGCCATCAAGATACACTCGCTGCCAACGGGTTTGTTGCTCTATCACAGATAGATTTACAACATCCGCTTCATTGATGTACTTTTTTCTGATGGTTTGTATCCCAGTCAGGTTAAGGTCTGCTTCCTCAATATGGGCATAGGGGTCTATTACCCGAATAGGAATATACAATTTTTCGCTCTCACAACTACCGTCGGTATATTTAATATAGACAGAAATCACCGTAGTTCGGTTGAAGTTCCAGGTCATCGTTCCGCCAGCAGTCAAGCTATCCGATACTCCTTCCAGTCCGCTCCATACATATTTCTGTCCCACTTGTGCTCCTTTTACTTTGATCGTCCTCACCCCGGCAGCATCCGGAACGATGGAAACCGAATCTATAGTAGGTTTAGCCAAAGCGGCGTTTACTGCCATAGGGATGGTTACCCGAGGGCCTTCGCATCCCCCCGTATTTATCAAAGATAATTCATAGGTAGCAGGTGTTAAGGTGTTGTCTACCAATAAAAACGCATCCTGGCTAGTTAGCCTTACATTGTCTTTGTACCAACGATAAGTGGTATTGGCACTTCCCCCAGTCGCTCTAATGAGTGTTTTTCCTCCTTCACATTTGGTAGACGACTCGGTAGTAAAGGCTGGCGCAGGTGGAACCGCGTCATTTACCTGTACCGAGGGAGCGGTAAATATTTTTATAGCACAATCCGTCGTTTTATGATACACTTTTACCGAGAAAGTATAGGTTCCGGTAGCAGTTGGGGTATAATCATAAGTAACCGTAGGGTAGGTAGTTGTGCCCAGGTAAGTTCCATTGACCGACCACTCAAATTTATTAAAGGTATCGTCCAGTGCTCCAGTACCCACCGAAGCGGTGATTTTTTCTCCCAAACAAATCCCCTGACTAGGGAAAGCATAAGCTCTGGCATATTCAGGGAAATTAGGTTCAAACCCTTGTACGAGTTTATCTGCTCCTTTACAACCATTGCTATTGGTAATGTACATACGATAACGCGCATCGAATGAAAGCAAATGCTGCGAAGGAGGTAAATTAAACACCCCATTGGTACTTTCGCTAGAGTCAATCTTGGTCCAGTTGCCGTTAAATTCTTTCTCAAATACTAAACGATAGGTTTCACCACTTTGTGCTCCACTTAGCGTGACCGTAGCCCCGCAATTTTGCATGCCTACAAAAATAGGGCGAATCGGATTGGTAGCCGAAGGGAGCGCTTCGGGCTTAAGGTCGCTCAAAATTCCCCCATTCAAAGTCACCCTGGCATACACATTGGTTCCCGCATATTGTGCGCCCAAGGTAGCAGTGCTTCCGGTTTGCAACAGATTTGTTCCAGCGGCATCGCTGTACCAATGGTATTGCAGATAATGCTCCCCAGTGGGCAAACTTGTCGTAATTTCTTCAATCGCATACGCCGAAGGCCAACCATTGACCGCAGCCACCACAGTATTGGTACCATTACAGCTGGTAGAGTTATTATTGGTGGCCAACTCTAAACGCAATATTTTAAAAGGAACTCGGGCACTTTCTACCTCTTGACTGGCATTGTAAGAAGCTACGTAAAAAGTATTCAAGTTTAAGGCAGCCAAATTCAAAATAGGGTTGTTGCTGGTGGCCAATGGCTCCCCTTCCGAAGCACTGCTATACCAGCGACAAGTCGTGCCGTTGGCACCTGGGGTTCCTGTAACTTGAAAACTGGTCCCAAAGGTAGCCCCTACTGCCCAGGCGCTTCCCCAGGTAGAAGCCACGGTAGGGGTTTTGACTACCTGCACCGTATGGTACACTTCTTCCCCTGGACAACTGTTGGTGGTTCCTACTACTTTGAAAGTGGTATTTTCGTGCAAAGTAAGGGTAGTTGGATCGCTTATGGGCGTATAAGCCCCGCTACTACTGGTTAAACGATAACTCCAGGCATAACTACCAGCTCCCGTAGCAGTAAGACTGGCGGCAGTACCAGCCCGAATCATGGTTGGCCCTGAAACGACCACCGAAGGCAATGCTTTTACCGTAACGGTTGTAGTTTCTACTCGAGCGCTCCCAAACTCTGGGGTGATGGTTGCCCGCAAAGTGCGAGTTCCAGGTGCCGTCCATACGATCTCTGCATCCAAACCAGAGGCGGTTTTTACGTACCCACCACCTCCTACTACTTCCCAGGTTACACTACCCGAAAGAAATACAACGGAGTATTGCACCGTTTCTTCATCACATACCGAAGTCAAGCCGTCAATGTAAGGCGAAGATTGTTGAGCTAGGGTAATTTGTGGGAGCAAAGCCAGACTCAACAAAAGCCAAAGGCTAGCCCACCTGAGCAATTTAATCTTTTTTGTTTTCATGCGTGATCTACCTATTTTTTTCGTTTGCATACTTATTCTCCTTTGTATTTATAAGTGTATCTTTTCAGAATATTGCCTTCAAAATCACGGGTAAGCTTCAAGCGATTCAAGGCATCATATTCGTGGTATACCGTCATATGTTTGGCATCGGTGATAGAACTCACCCCTATGAGCGGCTCATAAGTAAAGGTTTGCATGCGTGCTTCAACCGGGTGTAGGCGTAGCTCGTCAATATTTACCCCCGCAGGCACTGTTACTTTCACTTTTTGTCCTGACAAATCACTGCCTTTTACTGTGGCTACGTAAAGTGACCAGCCACCATTGACCCAATTGGTATTGATTGTTTTAATCAGTTGCACGTCTGTTGCTCCTACTACCGTGACCGTTCCATTTCCTTTTTTCCAAAAGCTCACCTGATAGGTATGGGCAAGATAATTGGCTAAAGGATTGCTTTCAATCGTTACCAATGAACCACTTGCTTGGAGCGATTGGGTACCATTATAGCTTGTGCTACCATCAAATACCCAACTACCACTGGCAATCACCCATTGGCCTAATTCATCTTGAGGTTCAAAGCTGGTATACGCTACCTGATCCTCTGAGGCATTGACTACTTGGGCAGTCATCAATGTACGGTTGTAGTTCCATATAAACGAGGTAGTAATATCGTCTTCCTTCACCACTTGGATTACATTGCCTCTTAAAAAATCAAAGGAATATTGCTGCTTTCGCGTAAAATTGATCAGGTTATTGTTCCCATCTACTGCATACAATGCTGCTTCATTGTTCAACGGGGTAGCCAACTCTGCCACATAACTAGCCAAAGGATACACGTTGTTTACCCCGTGGCGTTGATAATCCTGAAAAGATGCCCCGATTAATTTGTCATCACTAAAAGTGATACTAATCATTGGACTCCCAATCATATATTTATCCTCTAGCCATTGGGCTTGAGTCTTGAACTTGGATTCACTTGGTAAAATATCTTGGGGATAACGATTTTTAGTGATGAGCACCCTTCCTTCACTATCAGTAGTGCGGGTACGGGTCACGAACGCATGCACCGTAGGGTTGTCATAAAAGTTTTCGTTGACCGTAGTGGTCGAATCAGTCGTACCTTCCTTGTCATAGTAGTACTGAGTAGCCTCGGTGCGGTCTAAGCGGTGCCAGGCAGAGCGAATCTTGTATACATCATAGACTAACTCATTGAGTTCTGGGTCACGAATGTCTGTATTTATCGGATAGGTTTTCAACATCTGAGCTACTACCCCAAGGGCCTCATGATAATGAGGTAAGGTACTGTCTGCATCCAGGGTGGCGTAATAATTATGGGTTTTGTTCAAAATGCGCCCATAAACGTCATACACGCGTTTTTCTACCAAATGGCCCCGCTTCCAATCAGCGTCTATTTTAGTACCAAAGCCATAACTCTGGTCGTTTGCAAAAGAATACTCGTTTTCTTCTCGCCCATTGATACCGCCTTTCCCGTGCAAAACCGTCACATGACGATATCCTATTGGGCTGCCTTTGGTTTGCCCACTGGAACGAATGCTATTGGAATACAACTTTAATTGGGTACAAGAATACAAGAAGTTGATACCACTTAAAACTCTGAAAGTAACAATGTCATAGTATCTCAATGCTTGTCCCATCAGGTAACCACTCGAATTTTGAGGCTCATCAAAAGCGTGGTATTTATATTCTTTTACAATGGTGTGCGCGGTGCTTACTCCATCCAACATTTCTGTTTTGGCAATGCGTAACCCTGGCCCATATTTTTGACATCCGTTTGGCCCCACAAACTCCAAACGGGTAAAATTTACCTTAATGCTTGCCGACACTTCGCTGTTGTCGGGCATTTCAGTTGCATCGCCCCAGATATCAGCTTCAATCTCGTAAGTACCTGGCATAAGGTCCAAGTCCAATAGACTATTAGCCGCCGTGCTATAGTCAAACACCGTGGTGCGCGTACTTAAATCTACTCCGCTAAGGGCTACTACTTTTACATTGCCTCCAAAAATTCCAATCGGGGTATTGCCATTAATTTGTGGTAAGATTACCTCAGAAAAAATGCGCACTTTTTGCTGCTTTTCTATTGTAAAGGTTTGTTTTTCAACGTCTGTAAATGAGCCTTGATTACCCACTTGGGCATTTTTTATAAATTGTACACTGGCGGTTTTGTCTTGAGGTTTATGCTCAATTTTTCCATCACAGTTGGGGTTATTATAAGTATTGGACTCCCAGGTAAGAATGGCCTTGCCTCCCGTAGGATAGGTCATTTCTGTCAAGGCGCCTACTTTTGCTCTTTCTGGATTAATCTCCCGATCTCCCCCTTGAAAATTTAATCGAGCAGTAGGGTAACTATAATCAGGGATCAAAGTGGTGTTATTCGCTCCATTGTAATAGCCCCAATGATCAATCCCTCGCTCAAAAGTAGCGTCAATATTTGTACTGATGGCTTGGTTGTAGGTAAAGCGGTAAGCTCCCTTGTTGCCAGTTAAGCTTGTTTGCTGCACCTTATCTAATAATAATCGCTTGTAGCCACTGGTACCGCTTGCCAAGTAAATATAATTGAGCTCAAAAGTTTTTACCAATTGGGTGGGAGACGAATATACTTCTATTTTGGCCAATGAATAATCGTTATAATCTTGGCGCAAAGCCCCTTCGGTAAACACCACCTTATAACCTACCGAACTTACAATTTCTTTGATATGCAAACGATTATCCACACTGGCCTCGGTTACGGTAGTAGTGATTCCGCTTGGTACATCACAGCCAGGTGCTTGGTCCTTGGTAGCACCAGCAAGACGTACAGTCTTACTTTCGGAATAAGTTCGGTGATATTTATCGGCAATGTCATTATGCTGGTAATAAAAATCTATTTGATCGTCATTATTAGCCGAAACAATGCTACGCAAATACCAGGAAGAGGTATAAAACTGGGTATTCTGACTCTCAGGAGAGCTACTTTGCAATGGGTAAGTGGATGACACGGTGGTTTCAATATATTCAGAAGCCATACCCGAAGGTGGATTAGACATTATCCCACCCAAATAATACTTCGTACCATCTGCAGTAGTAATCTCCCATTCTCCTTTGGCAATATCGCTAGGTACTTTAATTTTCACATCCTGGTAAGGAATGGTGTGGGCTTTGAAAGTACCATCTGCTTCTTTTTTCACAATAAACTTCCCCGAAACGCCTCCCAAATTAAAGGAATACATGTCAGGCTGGGTATCTTTTTCACCAGCAATTACCCCTTTCAGAAAAAACCAATCCGTAGCAGTTGTATCATAAGGCTTATATTTTTCTTTGATTTGATCGGCAATCGCAAAATAGCCCTTGACCTTCGTTTCATCGGGTAGCCCTCGTACCGTGCGGGTAATCACTCCTCCTGCATTTAAAGCCCAGCCCAAGCCTACCCAACTAGGCATCTCATTGGGCTTAAAACCACCATAATTATAACCCAATGAGATGGGTATAGATAAACGGCGACTTCTTAATTCGCAGATAGGCACGCTTATGCCTGGGGTACCAGTATATAAACTCACTGGCACCTCGGCAAACTTTTCTAAAGAGGCGGCCTGAGGAGAAGGTGGAACATCAGGGGCTATTTGTTGTGCCCAAATCTGTTCATTGATCCCTATCAACAACCCTATAACCAATAGCCATTGATAGGAGTTGATTCGTTTGACTATGTTCATTTTCCTATACATTTTTATAATCCTTTTGATCATTTATTTTATTGATATTTAGAATTTCAATCCCCTCACTTTGGTTGTCAAGAGGCGGTTTTGTAGCAAATTACGCTCGCCTATAGGGAGCTTGTTAAATTGCATTTTGAAACTTTGCAGGTTTTTGAGCTTGCCTAAACTAGCAGGCAGTTTTTGCAAAGTACCATTACTCCATAAATTCAGCTTTTCCAAGTTTTCCAAATTCCCCAAACTCTCCGGCAAAGCATTCAGTTGGTTGTAAGCCAGGTTTAGGTTTTTAAGCTTTTTGAGTCCCCCTACGCTTTCGGGCAACCCTTGCAACACGTTGCCCCAGGTATCGAGGCTTTCCAGGTTCTTTAAATTGCCCAGGCTCTTGGGGAGTTGCTCCAATTGGTTTTTGCGCAGTTGCAAATGTTTCAGGTTTTTCAAATCACCCAAACTTTCAGGTAGTTTTTTGAGCCCATTGACCCGCAAGTCTAGTCGTTCGAGGCTTTTGAGCTGGCCCAGACTTTTGGGTAGTTCGCTCAATCGGTTGCCATCCAGATTGAGGCTTTTGAGTTTGTCCAGATCGCCCAAAGTTTCAGGTAGCTTTTGCAGCGTATTGCTGCGTAAGTTGAGTGCTTCCAGGTTTTTGGCTTGCATCAGCTCTTGGGGCAAACTTTGCAAACGATTGCGTGACACGTCCAGATTTTTGAGTGATTTCATCTCTCCCAATTCTTTGGGTAAGCTTTTGAGTTGGTTGTTGTATAAAGAAAGTTTTTCCAATGATTTCAGGTTTTTCAATTCCCCTGGAACCGTTTCTAAGCGATTCATTTTCAGGTTGAGCTTCTGTAGGCTTTTCAAGTTACCTACCTCTTTGGGCAAGCCCTTCAGCAGGTTATTTTGCAAATGCAATTCTTTCAGACTTTGTAAATCTCCAATGTCTTTGGGCAAACTCTTGAGGGCATTGTTGTTCAAATTGAGTACTTCCAGGTTTTTGAATTTCTTCAACTCCTGCATGGGCACTTGACGTAGGCCGTGCAATTCCAATTGATATACCTCCTCAGGAGTTTTGAGCGCTTCTTTCAGACTGGTGAACACTTTAGCCTTTTTGCGGAGTATTTGCCAGTCAGCTTGCAAAGCCTTAGAGGCTTCCAGTGTTTTGAGGCCACTCATTCGCCCAAAGTTTTCAGGCAATTGCTTAATCTTGGTTTGTACAATGCTCAAATGGGTGAGTCTGCGTAATGTGGTCAAACTTTTGGGTAACTCTTTTACTGGATTGTGAGAAAGTTTCAACGTATGCAAGTGCCGAAACTGGTTGATCCACTGAGGTACTGCCTTGAGTTGATTGTGACGCACATCTAGTATTTGCAAATTTGCGAGCGCTTTCATTTCGCTGGGTAGGCTATCTAGTTGGTTGTGCGTCAGTCGTAGCTCTTGCACCCGATTAAACACGTGGATGTTGCGGGAAACCGCTTTGAGATTTTGTTTAGATAAATCCAACCGATACACCTTGGCAGGTTGACGCAGGGCCTTGCTCCAGGATTTGTATACTCGTTGTTGGGCCAGTTCTTGAGTAGTGAGAAGTTTGCTTGGGGTTTGGGCAAATCTCACATTAGCCCAGCAAATGATGAGTAGTAATATGTATGTTTTTTTCATTGTTGTTCGTTGATCATTATTGATTGTCAAGCACTTATAGATTTCTCGGTAGGCTACCAATGACAATATTATATTTAGTTGTAGAAATCTTGCTTGTCATACAGAGCGCAGCGAAGTATCTGAATAAAAACGAGTCCAACACCCAGACCCTTCGCGGTGCTCTGGGTGACAATACACCTACTTGAGTGGTCATCTTCATTGATGTATTTTGGGAACCAAGGTATTAGGGCTCGGAATGACAGTAGAGTAACCGACAATTAGAAAGAAAAACCTATTCGGAAACGCCAGGGACTCGGAAAAGGACTTACCCCTGGTTGGTAGTTGAAATCACGCAACAGCGATACATTGATGCGTAGCAAACGTAACAAGCGAAAACGAAGACCTGCTCCCAACAGTGGGCTGGCTTGCCATACTCGAGTTGGCTCGCCTTCTTGAGCTGCTGCGGGATTAGGCACATTCAAGGCCTCATATTCTCCTGATACAAAAAACCAATCGATGGGCTGAAACTGGACGAAACCATTCCCTCCGTAGTTGGTAGTAATGGAGTCGTTTTGCCGAAAGCGATTGTAGCGGTAGTTGGCCCCTATGCCCACTCGAAACTTGCGACTGAGGTTATAGGCCACTGTGGGTGAGGCATCTACCACAATGGGGTCGCCAAACAAGAAGGCAAAGTTGCCCCCAAATTGCCAGCGCTTGATTTTGTTGTGAGGATTTTGGTCGGGACCACCTGCCATTACGGTAGGTGGAGGAGGTACCTGGGCCAGCCCTAAGCTTATGCTAAGCCATAGCAAGGCTATCATTCCTCCTATTATTTCCCAAATGTGAGAAGAGGTACTTCGTTTCATCACTTGTGTATCAGGTATAATGTTATTCTTTGTTCTTTAAGGACTCCTCGATGCTTTTCAGGCGCGACTCTAAATCTGCCAACTTCGTTTTCAAATCAGTATTCTCTTTCTTTAAAGCTTCTAAGTCTGATTTTAAAGTAGCATTTGCACCATTCAAAGTTTTATTTGCTTCTACCTTGGTGTTGAGTTCTTTGATGGCATTTACTAAAATGTAAGGCAAAGCAGAACTATTGTATTTCAGCAAGCGAGTATCGGTGGCATCTGTTTTCTCTAACTTTCGGTAAAACTCAGATACCATGTAGGGCGCTATAGTTTGTATTTCTTGCGCAATAATACCTACATGTTTTTTACCATTATCTGAAAACCCTGCCTTACCATTATACCTAAAGGTTTTAGGCTGTATGCTCAATACTGTCTGTAATCCATCTGCAAAATCTTGAATCTCTTTTTTTAGTACTCGGTCTGATGCTACTGTCCAAGTCTCTCCATCCGTTTTGATCGCATCTCCATCCACATGCAGTTTTGCCCCAGGAACATAGGTTCCAATGCCTACGTTGCCACTCCCTTTTATCATGATTCCTACATCAATTGCAGGAGAAAGATCACACCAGGTGAAAAGAATATCGTTCCTCACCCCACTTTTGATGGGTGCCTCAAATATAGTTAGAGGGTGACCATTGTTATATTTAGAAGCGTTATCACTATTATCTATATAGTAAGGAAAAATTCTAAAATTCTCCCTACCATCAGCCAGGGTATTCAATTGGGCCGAGGTCAAAGAAATAAAACGGTTATTGTTGAGATTTACATGGAAACGAGTGAGGGGATTGGTGGTACCAATACCCAATCGCCCAAGGCTTGTCAACCGCATTTTCTCACTCCCCTGTATCTTGAAAATGGTATTATTTCCGTTGACATTGTTTAAAAGTACATCGCTAGAGCCTGGTGAAGGTTTCTCGAGTTTTAAGGTAGATTGTGCCTGAGTATTTATAGTACTCAAAGCCAACAAAACTGCCAGGCAAAGAGTCACTAAAAAAATAGTTTGTTTTTTCATTGTTTTGAATCACTTGTGTTGTTTTACAACAGTTTATCAAATATTTACTTTCTATAGAGGTTTTTGATTCCCTCTGTATATATATATCAAAACCAGGGGTATTCAATGGAACTTTTTTTGTGATATTTTTTCATTGTTTGAGTAAGTACCTGATAATGAGTGCTTTTTATGTGTAAAAATAATCCCATAAAAAAAGCCCAACTCAAATAAATGAGTCAGGCTCTTGAAAATATGATCTAAAAAAGTTAGCCTAAAAAAATCAGGTTTTACTGATAATTTTTCTTGTACCAGGCTTCAAACTCTTCCTTATTGGGAGAGCCAAAATGTTTCCTCAAGAATCCGTCTACTGCGGCCTTTACCTCATCGGGTTTGCTGCCATTTTCTTTGACAAAGCTCACCATATCATCAATTGTTTTTTTGAGTGGGCTTTCATCATTGATAAATACCAGCTTGAGGTCTCCAATTTCTTCAGGAGTACCATCTTTATAATAAAACAACTTAAAGTCAGTGATTCCTTTAGCCGAAATTTTTTCTCCATTGATTCTAAACAAACGATCCTGATTAATGAAGAAGTAATCGCCTTTGTAGGGTAATTTTTTGTTTACATCTTCTCCCTTGTATTGATAATTTATAAAGAAGAAGTTTTTTTGATCCAGCGGAAAAGCCTTATTACTTACCCTGATTTTTTCTTCGCCCCCCAGTACCAAATGTTCTTCGTTGCCAAAATAGCCTCTTACCATAATGCTATTAAACAGTATTTCGCTCCCTCTGGCACTGGCTCGCCCTTTGGATATAAGGTTACGCAAAATGTAAGAAGTTTCGCTCACTTGTTTTTTGCGAGGATTGGCGCTTAGCACCATACGTCCGTATTTTTGGCTACTTACCAGTAGCATAGCTCTGGGCGTCACAAACTTGATTTGATCGTTGGCTTTGAGTTTAGCCCCACGGCGAACGCTTTTGCCATTTTTACTTACTTTACCCCGAATATTGATCACATTGTAAGTGTCTTGCGCAAAAGCAGTCTGCACAAAGATCATTAGCAGGGTAACAATCATTGTATTTTTCATACTTGAAAAGGTGTTTTATAGTGGTCTTTTAGCAGCTTTTGAAAGATTTACCTCCAAAATTCCAAAGACGTTTCATAGTTATTGTATTTTTGTATTTTCCGTTATTATAACTGCTAACAATGGAATTTAATTTTAAACTGCATTGATAATTTACGCGAAGTTAAGCAGAGAGTTTAGCAAAAAAAATTGTTTCTTGGCAGGGTTGCCAGGAGTCATAAAATATTTGTACCGAAATACTAATAAATTAATACTATATATGACCTTAACATCAAAATCAAAAAACTTTTTTATTCTCACCAGTATTTGTTGCATATACTTGATAATGAACTGCTTTCATCAGGCATCGGCGCAATCGGCTCGTCAAAAACAGAAAGCAAAAATTGCCCGAAAAGTCTACCGAAACATTGCTCGGGTAGCTCGGGATTCACGTAAACAACCTGCTTTTAATTTTATCTATAATAAATCTACTCCTTATTACAATGCCTATTACAATCCTCAAAACAATACCATCAATATTGGCGAAGGAGTGTACGATATTACCACTGAATTTGGAGCCGACTCTCTCAATGCCCTGGCTTCGGTCATTGGCCACGAACTGGCACACTTTTACAAAGACCATGGTTGGGGTTGGTCGTTTGGCCTGGCCAATAAGGACCTTGATATTGCCAAAAAGATTTACAAAATGGATTTGACCGAAGGGCGGCGCAAAGAAATGGAAACCGAGGCTGATTACTTTGGAGGGTTGTTTGGATACATGGCTGGCTACAATACTTTGGGAGTCAGTGGTAAATTCTTAAAAGTGCTCTATAAAAAAGTAGGGTTAGATAAAGAAACCGAAGGATACCCTACGCTTGCCGAGCGTCAAGGTATTGCCCGTAATACGCTAAAATCTTTACAAAAGCTTGTTCCAGTATTCGATGCAGCCAACTACCTCACCATGGTGCAGGCCTACGATATGGCCTCAGCCTGCTACGACTACATCGGTAAAACTTTTCCAAGCCGTGAGGTTTACAACAACTCAGGGGTAGCCTTGGCCTTACAAGCAGTAAAACTGTTTACCAAAAAAGAATTGAAGTATTTTTATCCTTTTGGTTTGGATACCGATACTCGCTTGAATGGCTATACTACCCGTGCAGGCGGAGAAACCAAAGAAGAAAAGCGTAAAAGATTGCTGGAAGAAGCCCAGGAGCAGTTTAAATCGGCCACTCGCATGGACAAAACATATGCGGCAGGGTATGTAAACCTGGCTTTGGTAAATATATTGTTAGATGAGCGAGAGCTAGCCATTGGCTATGCGGCCAAAGCGATTAAATTGGCCAAAAAAGAAGGAAATGCTTTGTTGGAAGCCAATGGATGGATGGCGCGTGGTATCGCCCAAGCCAAAGAAGGAGAACCTGACGAAGCCGAAGCAGCCTTCAAAAAAGCCCAGAAAGCCAACCCTGTCATTGCCAAGATCAACTTGGAAGCATTGAAACAAGCCAATCGTTTTGGATACGGATTCAAAATTGTAAAAGCCAAAGAAAAACCAGGACCTAAGGAGTCTATTGCCGAAGCAGATCTCTCTATGCTGGAAGTACTCACTGAAGAAGCTAAAAAGACACGCATCCGTAAACAGGGCGATAAGCACCCTGCCATAATGCTCAAAACTGCGGAAGATGATAGCGAGGGGTATCAGGTGATGGAAATTGTCAGTTTTGGCAAATTAAAAGATAATGCGGCGTTTTTGGCTACTTTGCCTGATTATTCAGGTGCTACAGCACGCGGAATCAAAATTGGTGCTTCGCTAAAGCAAGTCGTAGCTAAATACGGAGAAGCAGGCAAACAAGTAGCTGGTGGACAAAACACTTATTTGGTATACGAGGGGGCAAAAGTTATTTTCTTGATCAATGCCCAACAAAAGGTAACTGGATGGATGCTCTACAATAACTAATGTAATGGACTAATAAGCCATCATTAAATAGCAGATAGTACCATTGTTTTCTTGTGACTTGTACTCCAACCACATGAGTTTATGGCACTATCTGGTATTAGCACAGGATTTATCAATAACTGAAGTGAGTTTTGCTTTCATTATTATAGTTAAATGGTTCCGCGATGCGTTGCTAACCATTTAACCATCAAAATGTCGTATTTCAGAACAACTGCGTAACATTAGTCAATAACTTTAACTCGCTATTTACGACAAGAAATACATCACCTATCATCAAAAACAAATACTGAAACCTATGAACAAAGTCTTAAGATTAGGCTTGGCAACGCTTTGCTGGGCAATGCTGGTAGTTTCTGCACCTTTATATGCCCAAAAAAATGACTTAATGGTAAACATTGGTCATTATGATCATATCACAGCGATGGACATGTCTAGAGATGGACGTTGGCTGATCACTACTTCACTTGATAGGAGCATTCGTGTGTGGGATTATCCCCAAAAAAAGCTTTACAAAGTATTACACGGATTTACCTATCGTAAAATCAATGCGCTTAAAATCAGTCCTGATGGGATCTACATTGCAGCAGCTGGCAATGACCAGCAGGTAAGAGTGTGGAAACGTTCTTCGGGAGAGTTGGTACATACCATCAACTCCCACACCAATACCATCAGTACCCTCGCTTTTAGCCCTGATGGCAAAACGCTGGCCAGTGGTGGGCGAGACTCAAAGGTAGTTTTGTGGGATATAGACCAAGGTACAGAGATCACTTCATTACGTTCGACCAGAGAAAATATTGCTACCCTGGCTTTTAGTTCAGATGGGCGCTGGCTGGTGACTGGTACCGATCGAGGAAGTATTTTAATCTGGCAAACCAAGCCACGAAAGCTGGTTAGAAAGTTTACGGCTTATGCCAATAGCAGGCAAGTACACTATCTGGCAATCAGCCCTGATAGCAAAAAAATCATTACTGCTCATAATGGATGGTCTAACGGAACCTCATTGGATGCCTGGGATTTTGCTACTGGGAAAAACCTCGTCAAAATACCCATCAAAAATAAGTTGGCAAATGCATTTTATCTACATAAACAAGGAAACGTAGCCACTATCGGCATTGACCGCAGCGCAGAGTTGATCCAATACGATATGACCACTGGCAAACCCCTTAAAACCTTTAAATCCAAATATACCGCTAGTGCGTTGTTGTATACTCCCGATGAAAAACACCTTGTGGTGGGCGATCGTTGGAACCATTTACGGATATTTGACGCGCAAACTCGCCAACAGGTTCTTCTTTTTTATGCCCCACGTCAAGGCATTAACCATTTAGATTTTGTAGGGGACAAATTCCTTATTAGTCGCTATTCGGCATCTACCCTGCTTTGGAATGGTACTCGTCTTATATCACTCGAAAACACCGAGGGAGCCCGAGTATATTTTGCTCCAGATGGAAAAACCTCTATTGGTACCATCAACAACAAAGGATATGCGATTTGGGACAATGCTACTGGAAAAATCATTACCAAATACAACCCAAGAATACATCAAAACAGAAGATACGCAGCGCTCTCTCCCAAGGCTACTTATTATATGGAGCTAGATGGAGGCAAAACAGTTCACTTGCATAAAGTAGGGAATACTCAAGCTGCACCTTGGCAAATCATTGAACCTGATCAAGCTTTTAGACATTGTTCTTTTAGTGATGATGAAACCAAAATAGCACTCAGTGGCGGCAACAAAACAATTGAACTGTGGGATATTGTCAATAAAAAGCGTTTGCACACAGTTAAGGGGCATTATTGGGGAAGTACTGCCACCCATTTCTTCCATAAGGGAGATCGCTTTTTAAGTGGTGGCTCTCGAGGAAACCTCATCGTATGGAATATTGCCAGTGGACAAATGATGCATAATTTAAAAGGCCACAAATATGCTATCTCCGCCATGAGGATTAGTTCCAAAGATCAATATATTGCCACAGGTGCTCAAGATGGCGAGCTAAGGTTGTGGGATGCACGCAATTATAAATTCCTACGAAAACTCAATGGTCACAAGGCGGCCATTAATACTTTGCTATTTACCCAAAACAACAAAAAAATCATTAGCATTGCCGATGATGGTGAAATCATTCTTTGGGATACCGAAACTGGGCTTCGTTTGATGCACGCGCAAGCACTCAACAATGGTAAAGATCATTTATTTTACACTCCTGACGGGCAAATAGACGCCACTGCTGGCGCCAAACCTTTGATTTATCGGGCACGCAATGATTCTATTATTGCGCTTAATCCCACTTCTAATCAATTTGTTAAAGGGTTGTTGCGTAAAGTATTGAGTAGTCAAAAATCAGCCAACAACAACGTCAGTAGTCAAAAAGGTTTTCACTACTATGACATTGCCTTGACAAACCCCAAGGAACCTGCCACTAAAATTAACAAGGAAAGTGTCATTAAATACCAGGGCGAGAGCTTGATTATCAAAGGTAAGCTCAAGAATTTGAACGCTTCTCAAATATCACGCATCAAAGTAGACGGAAGACGTGCTACCCTTAACCGCAGTGACCTTACCTTTACTTCTCGACGTATTTCTTTTGTAGAGTCACCCTCCAAAGATGTTTTAATTGAAGTATTTACCAATGATGGCAATGTAACTACCCGCTTGCTTCGTATTCAGGCTACCTTGACCAATGTTGCCCAAAAACCCTCCTTGGTAGTTACCAAAGGACATAAATCGCAAGTAGTATCGATAGACTTTCACCCCAAGGGTAAGTATTTGATTACGGCAAGTATGGATAAAACCCTCAAGATTTGGGATCGCTCACTCAGGCAAGAGTTCCGAACCCTGAGTGGTCATAAACAAACGATCCGAAAGGTGATCTACAGTCCTAATGGAAAGTACATTGCCAGTTGCGACCGCAATGAAGTCATTCTTTGGCGACACCCCAGTGGACGCGTAGTAAAACGATTCAAGAGTTATTATGCCTCTGTGTTTTTCAGCTCAGATAGTAAGAAACTGTTTTTCCAGGGGGTTACTCCTGGCTCAGGATTTAGTGGCAACTTATTGGTGGTAGACGTAAAAACTGGTAAACTTATCAAGGAATATGACAAGATAGACCTGGATGAACATGCGGCCTTGCACCCAAGCAATCGGTATATGTTTACCAAAGGCAAACGCTGGGATTTAAATTCGGGAGAAGATCTGGGTTATTTTGAAGATGGAGGGCAAAAACTATATGCCTGGACCTTATCGGATGTGACTCAAACCCATTTTGCTGCTTACAACATCCAAAAACAACAAGTGCAGATTTGGGACATCACTGATCCCACAAAGCCGGTAGGGCGTATTCCTTTGCCTATCATGAAAGCTCCTAAAAAAATGCGTTTTACCAACAATGGTAAACGTTTGTTGATTGGTACTACCTATTATGAATTGCTGATTTATGCCGTGCCTACTGGTCGTTTGATTCGGGAAATCAAAGTAAAAAAAGGGATGATTACCAAAGAAGAATACGACAATCGTATCAAGACCAAAGGAGTGTCCAGAGAGTTGGGTATTTTATACGATTTCGAGGTAAGTCCTGATGATAAAATGCTGGCACTCAATGCACATGTGACCAGCTTTGGTACTGAGAAGAAAAATTTGGTACCCAAGGTATTGATTGGGGTACGCTTTATTGCTTTTAAGCAAGGAAATGACTTGGGCGTTTTTGGTGGATTTGATGAAGGGTTGAGTAATTTCTCGGTAGGTAACAGCGAAAAATACTTGATTTCCTCTCATTACGGACGTTCTCCTGGAATAAGGCTGTGGAATCTACGCAAAGGGCAAATTGATGGGTTTATTCCTGCTCCTATGAGCTATACCTTTAGTAATGGTAAACAGATCGTCCAATTCAAAGCACAGGATAGTGCCGTCATTGTGTACAACATCCCCAGCCTAAAGGTAGCCTACACCCTCAAAGGAATACTCAATGTACAAGAGGTTTACTTAAGCCCTAATGGTAATCGTTTAATTTACAAAACGGTAAAAAACCTGGGCAACAATCAATTCGACACCAAATTAAATATTTGGGATGTGTCATCGCCTAAAACACCCAAGCTCGTCCGCAAAGTAGAAGCACGCACAACCAGCCTGACTGCTCCTCAGCAAATGCGGGTCATGGGTTATAAAATAAGCCCCGACGATCGCTACCTACTTATATCTACCTACGAAACAGCCAAGGATGCCAGTAATTCTTTCAAAATCAAAAGCATCGATTTAACCAATGGTAAAACCATTTGGGAACGACAAATGAACACTTTCTTGGATCGAATACTGGACTTCGTACCTGATAAGCCACATGTGCTTATTTCTAAAATTATTCAGACTCCAGGAAACTATAAAACCCAACTGACTGAGTTAAATTATACCAATGGTAAAAACGTAGGAAAGTTGGATACTGACTATGAGGTAATATTTGATGCACACTTCAGTGCTGACGGCAAGTACCTGGTCACTGGAAGTGGTGGTTATTGGATGCCTAAAAACATTTATTTTGATGTGGCCATCTGGGACTGGGAAAACAAAACGCTCAATTGTGTATTGGCAGGTCATGCCATCAATATCAAACATGTTTGGTTTGGGGCCAAAGGCAAAAAGGTATATAGCGCCGACGAAAACAGCATTATCAAGGTGTGGGACATTAGTAAATGTAAATTGGCTGCTTCGTTTTTAGGACTCAACGATGACGACTATATCATTCTCAATGCTGATAATTACTACAAAACTTCTAAGGGAAGTATTGATGGCATTGGTTTCCGCTATAAGGGACAATTACGTTCTTTTGGTCAATTTGACTTACGGTTTAATCGACCAGACCTGGTGATGAAAGATTTGGGAGCCTCCAAAATAGTCCAACGCATTTATTACAAAGCCTGGAAAAAACGTTTGCGCCGTGCAGGAATGACGGAGGCTATGATAGCGGGAGAAATGCATTTGCCTGAAGTACGCATTCCCAATAAGTTTGACCTGCCCCCTTCTACCAATAAGTCAGAATTGTCGGTAAAGATACAAGCCTCTGATAAAAATGTGGCGCTTAAAAACCTGCAAGTCTATGTAAACGATGTGCCTTTATATGGCAAGGCGGGGATTCCGGCAAAGCGTAAAAACGAGCTGGAGCGTACCCTAAAAATAAAACTTAATCAAGGGAGAAATAAAGTTTCAGTATCGGCCGTGAATGAAAATGGACTGGAAAGTGCCAAAGAATCGTTTAATATTGCCTATAACGTACCCAAAAAGAAGCCCAGGTTATTCTTGTTGGCCATTGGGGTATCGGAGTATGAAGACAACAATCGCAACCTGAAATTTGCCCAAAAAGATGCCAGTAATCTGGCTGATCTCTTGACTAAATCGAGTACCTATAGCGATACTGTTGTGACCCGAATTTTGAACAAAAATGCCACCAAGGCCAATATTCTCAAGGCGGGCGAAATGTTCAAAAAAACAACCGTAGACGATCAAGTCGTTATTTTTATCTCTTGCCATGGGTTGTTAGACGAAAAAATGGATTACTACCTTGCTACTACTGATGTAGATTTTGCTGATCCATCCAAAAAAGGACTGCCTTATGAGGCCATAGAACAAATGCTAGATAAGATTCCGGCTCGTAAGCGCTTGATTATGATTGATGCCTGCCACTCAGGAGAGCTGGACAAAACCGAGGTAGAAACTGTACAGGCACCTGAGGTAGTGCAAAAGAAAGACAAGAAAATCACGATTGCTTTCAAAGGAGGGCGAACTTTTGTAAAACCCAAGGCTGGTCTCAATAACTCATTTGATTATATGAAAGCTTTGTTTAATGACATTTCGAATCACTCAGGAGCCACAGTAATTTCGGCCGCAGCTGGTTATGAGTTTGCACTAGAATCTAAGGAATGGAACAATGGGGTGTTTACCTACTCTATTTTGAATGGCATAGATTCGGGAACGGCTGATTTGAACAACGACGGGCGAGTTTCGGTTTCAGAGCTGAAAGATTACGTGATTAGCCAGGTAGCCGAACTTACCGATGGCAAACAGGTACCTACTACTCGCCGTGAGAATCAAAGTGTAGAGGTAGTTATCTATGAAAAATAAAAGCAAGCCAGAGATGACTAAAAGCGAAGTGGCTAAACAATACATTCACCATTTAGATCAAGGGAACATAGCACATGTAATTGCACTTTTTGCCAAAGACGGCCAAGTACATTCGCCTATTTATGGCATTCAACCAGCCCGAGAGTTTTACACTGCTTTGAGCAACGACACTACCAGTTCCGAATTACACCTGGATGGAATTTTTGAGGAGAGTCAGGCCAACCGTCTGGCACTCTATTTTACTTACCATTGGACGCTAAAATCAGGTGAATCTGTGACATTTGAAGTGGTAGATATCATTACCTTCAACGCAATGAACCAAATTACTACCCTTAAAATCATTTACGATACACACATTACCCGACAATTGGTAGAAAAATTAAAGAAATGACGAAATAATAAAGGGAAGTACTTTGAATAGGCACTTCCCTTGAATAATCTTAGTTAAGCTAATTTAAGGACACTGCGCGCCTCTTGGAACACAAATTCCTGGCTCACAGAAAATGGGTCGGTGCCACGGACAATTGCCCCCCCAACCTCCAGTAAGATTCTTTTGTGCTTTTTTATCCAGCACCTTCACGTTTTGTAGTTGTTTAAACTTTTTCATAATAAGTGTATTTTTAAATTAGGATTGGGCGAAAATACAGAATATTATTTCAACAAAAAGCTATTTTAAAAAATGGAAACAAAATAGTTTAGCTATTTAACAATTACCTGTTTTAACTTAAAAATAATCACATGAACTCATAAACTGAACATTTAGCTGGCTTAGCATTTTGTCTAAATAATATCAACTGGGTGTTACAGTTATGATTGAATTAAATCTCCGCTTTCTACTCAGAAAAAATGCTTCAATGATGATTTTTTCAGCATTCTTATGAGCAACAGAGTGTAACGAAATACAGCGAGCATTTACGCCTTATGTTATTTCTAAAGGTGATTTTTTTCTGGTCCTCAAAAAACATTTATGCGAAGATTCAGTCAGTTTGTGAGATACAAACTGAGGTAATGACGGTGTTTTTAAGGTTATTAAGATCTCTCCGCCTCGGCTCTGTGTCCCACGAACCGACTGGTACTTAAAAAACATTTATGCGAAGATTCGATCAGTAATCAAGGGAATTGGGTTTATAGGTGAAGCATCAAAAGAGTTAATCCTGATCGGAAAAGACGAAGGATATGGGTATATCGATCAAAATGGAAAGTTATTTATCTCACCTAAATATTGGATTGCTGAGAAGTTTTCAGAAAGGCTTGCTTTAAGTAAGGGTTAGAAAATCCAAGTGGAGAGCCTTATTTTGACCAAAAAGAGATTTAATTACGAAAAAGGGAAGCCCTTTGATGTAAGCACTTCCCTTTGTTATTTTAGTCAAGCCAATTTTAAGGGCAATGGGCGCCTCTTCTTATGCAAATTCCTGGCTCACAGAAGTAAGGTCTGTTATGTGGACAGCTGAACCCTGGAGGAGGGAAACCTACACCACCTTTCAGATTTCTTTGTTCATTTTTATTAAGTACTTTAACGTTTTGTAGTTGTTTAAACTTTTTCATAATAAGTGTATTTTAAACTTAGATTTAGACAAAAATACAGAATATTATTTCAATGAAAAGCTGTTTTTCAAAATAGAAACAAAATAATTCATCTGGCGTTTGTGGGAAACCTAAAAAAGGCCAGCAAGACAAACTCACCAGCCCTTTCAATTGAGTAATCAAAGCAGTACCCTATTAGTAAATGTCTACATCTTCGATGGGTAGAGGGCCTCCTCCCCCGCCACCACCACCTCCGCCGCCACCGCCGGAGTTGCAATTAGGAAAATACCCAATGCTTCGGTTCCCTAGCTGACCAAGTAGAAAAGATACATAAGAAGGTAAGTTGATGTTGAACTTAAATAGGACATAATCACCACAGCGATTGATATTCGTTTTAGAAATACTGCTGAGGCTAACATATTGATTGGTCAAAAATGGCAAGCTTACGTTTTGAGAGAAGTCAGCCTCGTGAGAATCTACCTTAAAGTTGATTAAATGAAGAATAGTGCCCAATAAAGGTTTTACAAAAATCAACAGGGGAGCCGTGATTCTTACAGAAATATCCTCCAGGTTAGTATTATCCAACACAATTTGACCCGCAGTTACATCAAAAGCCATATCCATACGGAGGCGAGAACTTCCCTTGGCAGTAGCCAACTTAACCCAAACCAATTTTTTGGTGTAATAACGAAGCTCTGCATTTGCCGATAAAAATACCCTGATTTTGGTAGAGCCCAAAGATTGAATGGTATGAAACCTAAAATCCTTGATATCCAACTCTATACGAGCACCTTTTTTTCTATTTTGTAGCCTCAGCCTTGGCAAGTTCCTTACTTTACTGGAAAATTGGCTCAACTTCATCCCAAAATCTAATTGAGCTGGACTGGTATTGACCTTAAAAGCAAACCAATCTTTGGGTTTAGTCGCCATATTAAAAAGAATTCCATCAAACGATTGCCGAAAAGCATCAAAAGATCCTTGGTCCAGGTCAAAACCACTCCATCGAGCATTTCTTAATTGGACCTTAAGGTTCTCATTGAATTCCTGCATATCCTTTTTGAACTGGGTTTCAAAAGCTTTACGGGAAATACCATTTTCCTTCAAATAAGCCTCGTTTACTTGCCAATCTTCATTGGTATTCAAGGTAACTTCTTGATTATCAACAGTAGGTCTTACTTCTTCTTGCTGTTTACAAGAGCTAAGCGTTACCATCACCACCATAAAAAGCGACATACAATAACTAAAAATCCGATTTTTCTGAGCGAATGAAATAAGTGTGTACATAATTTGAGTAAATTTTAGTTTTATAGAACCAAATTGAATTATTGAGTATATCGAAGTGCTTAGGTAATTTTAGAAAAAGGAAATAACTCACGATGAGACAATACCATCAAGAAAGTACTTGACTCAGGTGATTTTATAGATTTATAGAAAGGCTAATTGAAACAGAGAGGCTACAAAAAGTTATACAGTTAAACTTTTAAAGTTCTCTTAAATAAATATTGATATTTAAAAATGGTGGTATAGGTATGTATTAGAAGAAATCAAGCTGGAAAACTTGTATTATAATTGACTTATTGAATGAGAAATCAGGTGAAGGCAAGTGAATTAAATTGCTTTTTATAAAAGTACCAAATGCACTATGATAAATACAAGAATCAAGATATTAGCTACCCAAAGAGATGTCAAACAACTTACCCATCATTACTCATTTTTACCCATATTTACTCAAATATTTATAAACAATTATCCGTAAAAATCCCGTTAAATTGAATTTCTGGTTTTATAAGTACCTAGTTATGAATGTCACGCATCGCTTTGATATCAAAAAAATACCTATCTTTGTAATCTTAAATTTTTCCAAATCACCATTTAAGGGGCAGCAACCCCGATAACCTTGCAAGTTATTATGGCTTTACATAACAAGATCGACAAACGCGTTCTTAAAGAACAACTTAAGAACAGCAACGAAGAACGATTGACTATTTCGTTCTACCAATATCATCACCTACAAGACCCACAAGCTTTTCGCGATGAGTTGTATCGTCGTTGGGAAAGCCTAGGTGTGTACGGGCGTACCTACATTGCCGCTGAGGGTATCAACTCCCAAATTAGTGTTCCTACTGCTGGTTTTGAAGCTTTCAAAGCAGATTTATACAGTACTGATTGGCTCAATGGTGTACGTCTGAATATTGCCGTAGAAGACGATGGAAAGTCTTTTTACAAGCTTAAGATCAAAGTACGCGATAAGATTTTGGCTGATGGCTTGAGCGATGAAACTTTTGACGTCACTAATAAAGGACAACATGTAGATGTTGAAAACTTTAATAAGTTGGCCGAAGATCCCAATACAATTATCATAGATATGCGCAACCACTACGAAAGTGAAGTAGGTCATTTCGAAGGAGCTATTACTCCCGATGTGGATACTTTCCGTGATTCGTTGCCTATTATCGAAGATATGATTGCGCCTCACAAAGAAGACAAAAATCTATTGATGTATTGCACGGGAGGTATTCGCTGTGAAAAGGCCAGTGCCTACTTCAAGCACAAAGGTTTTCAGCACGTATTCCAACTTGAAGGAGGTATTATCAAATATGCTAAAGATGCCAAAGCCCAAGGATTGGATAATAAGTTTATTGGTAAAAACTTTGTGTTTGATGAGCGCTTGGGAGAGCGTATCAGTGATGAAATCATCAGTAATTGTCACCAATGTGGTAAGCCTTGCGACACCCACACCAATTGCATCAACGATGCCTGTCATTTGTTGTTTATCCAGTGCGAAGAATGTGCAGAAAAATACAACCAGTGTTGTTCTGATGAATGTAAGGACTTCATAGCCTTGCCCGAAGAAGAGCAAAAAGAGCTACGTAAAGGCTTGGACTTGGGCAGTAACATCTTTAAAAAAGGCCGTTTCGATAAAATGGCAGGAAAATTCAAAGAGAAAATGTCACAAAAGCCAGTAGAAAAATAATCACTGGTTTAAATCCATTATATAGCGAATCCCTTCTTGTGTTTTTGACATAAGAAGGGATTTGTTTTTTAAAACCAATGTATTTCAAATTTTTAAAGATGTAGAAAAGAAACCAAAGTGCGCATTTAAATCCAGCTCATATGAAGTTAAAAACCAACAATTCATCAAAAAAAGAGAACTATGCCTATATTTGGAGGCTTAGAATCAACAACACTAATAAACACACGAATGCAAGATAAATCAAACAATAACACCACTTCAGAGCACTTTGAAACAAACGCGATTCGCACTCAGGTAGGCCGCTCCAACGAGCGAGAACATGCGGTGCCTATTTTTGCCACCTCTAGTTTCGTGTTTGATGATGCCGAACACGCACGCTCACTATTTGCCAACGAACAACCTGGCAATATTTATTCGCGCTACTCTAACCCCAACACTGACGAATTTGTCAAGAAGATGTGCTTACTGGAAGGCACCGAAGATGGCATGGCGTTGGCATCTGGAATGGCAGCGATGTTTTTGAGTATGGCCTCTTTTCTCAAATCTGGCGACCATCTCTTGGCCAGTCGCTCCTTATTTGGGTCTACCCATCAAATTATTACCCAGATTTTTCCTCGCTGGGGTATTACCCATACCTATGTAGATGTAGACAAGCCCGAAACCTGGGAAACTGCTATACAGGAAAACACCAAAATATTATTCTTAGAAACCCCTTCTAATCCTGCGCTAGATATTATAGATCTCGAGTGGGCAGGTAGGTTGGCCAAAAAGCATAATTTATTGTATGTAGTAGATAATTGCTTCACTACTCCCTATCTACAAAATCCCGCCAAATACGGAGCCGATGTAGTCACTCATTCGGCTACCAAGTTTATAGATGGTCAAGGCCGTACCATTGGCGGCATCGTGCTTGGTTCTGCAAAGGCCATTGAAGAGGTACGCTTTATGGCACGACATACCGGACCTGCTTTATCACCATTCAATGGCTGGATATTGTCCAAGAGTTTGGAGACCTTGTCAGTAAGAATGGAAAAGCACTGTGAAAATGCCCATAAGCTGGCCGAATTTCTGGAAAACCACGAAGAAGTAAGCTTTGTAAAATATCCGTTTCTGCCTTCTCACCCTCAATACGAATTGGCTAAAAAACAAATGCGCCTGGGAGGAGGATTGGTAAGTTTTGAGGTAAAAGGTGGCATTGAGCAAGGGCGTAATTTCTTAAATGCGCTCAAAATGATTTCTTTTACGGCCAATTTAGGTGATACTCGTACCATTGCCACCCATCCGGCCTCTACTACCCATTCTAAGCTTACTGATGAAGAGAGGCTGAACGTAGGTATCACTCCTGGACTTATCCGGGTCTCAGTAGGTTTAGAACATATAGATGATATTATTGGTGACATTGCTCAGGCTATAGAAGCTTCTATTCCAGCAAGTGTAGATAGTGAATGACTCGTGCAAGTTTATTACGCTTAGTGGTGCTACTGATAACACGTTTATATAAAACCTGGACTACTAGTTAATTAAGGTAACCTTAAAAATTAGTTTTGTTCTTTCGAGTCTAAATATGTTGTTGCCAAAACACACCAATGGAGATGATAACTTAAGAGGGCTGCATTTCCACCATTTTTCAAAGCTGTCATCAGTGACGAATGTGAGGATGAAGTAGGAAAATACCAAGTTTCGTAAAAGCCTACTGCATCCTCATTGAGTTACTGATGACGTATTCACATAAAACGTTGATTGTTAGT
>DMXI01000055.1 GCA_003483885.1 Microscillaceae bacterium | reverse complement strand
CGTCTTAAAACCTCACAATCACCATTTCAATTCACTTTGCTAACTCGCTTTCTGAATTAGCGGATGCAAAGGTAAAAGCTTTTTTCTTAACTACCAAACAGTAGAGCAAAAAATAACGACTTCTTTGAGTCGCTAACTTTACCTTTTCAAAACTAATTCCCAACACCTTCCGTGATTGGGTTTGCAAAGGTGAGATCTTTTATTTTAAGAAACAAGCCCTCTTGAAAAAAACTTATAAACAACTCAAATCATTTGATGACACCTATAAATAAGATATATCGTAAATATATTATCCTATCTCCTAGTCATCTCTTTTATATTGATTAGCAATTAGATATTCTTTTATAAGGTACCTGTTAAAATTGTTATATTTTTGAAGAAAAAAAGGAACCTTTTTAAACTAGAACAGTATTTGTAAAGTTGATTCTTCTTGAAGGGTATAAAAACGCACCTTCAAGAAGCAATTAAAGATATTCACTTTAGCGATTATTTTAATACACCATCACTATGGCTCAGAAATTATTCTCTACTATTTTCATTTGCTTGTTTTCAAGTTTAATGTTTTCGAGCAGTTACGGACAATTCTTAAAGAAGGAAAAGATTTATACACTTGACAAAAATGAATATGTGGCACATGAAGAAAATTCATTGGGCCTGTATCAGAATGAACTAGGGTATGTAGTAGTAACCGCAGATATCAAGGACTTTAGTAGAAGTTATCATATTAAAGGAAAAAAATATGGGCCATTTAATCGTAGAGAATTATCTAAACCAGTGTTCAATTATGCTAATTGGGGTTTTATAGATTCAAAAGATGAAACGAGTTATGTTATATATAAAGGTAAAGAACTTGGTATTCATGAGACACCTTATTATCCAGTTGGCTTGAAAATCAAGGGAGACTCTTGGGCATATGTACTGATTAATCAAGCAGAGGGTACTACAGAAGTTGTAATTAATGGTAAGAAAAATGGTCCCTACATTACTTTGCTAAACTATCACTTGAGTGATAATGGTAAAAGATGGGCTATTACCTATAGTAATAACCCTAATGAGCATAATATCCTGTTTGATGATGGTAGAACTGCTGGTCCTTATAAAGAAGTAATAGATTTTCAGTTTTTGGAGCCCAATCGCTGGGTTTTAACTGCTGAACCTAAAGACTCACCTACCAAGATCTTGAGTGATGGCAAAAAGGTAAAGCAAATCGTGGTAGAAACTAGTAATGGTGTTGTGGGGACTTATGAAAAAGCTTTATTGAATAATTCTAATTATGATTGTGACAACTTGATTGCAAGAGGTTCTAATTATGGTTTGAATATCATTAAAGATCAAAAAATATATTACCTAGCCAATGATGAGATGTATGGGCCACATGAGGATTTGGTACAGCAAGTAGATATGGGTAAACGTTACAATCGTTTCAACTTTGTGGTTGGAAAGGATAGAAGGTTTTACATAAAAGGAGAAAAGGGATTTTCTAGCAATGTAGAAATGTTTGCGGTAAGTGACAGCCGTAAAAATGTTGCCATTGTAAAACGAGGGCGAAGTGGAAAAGATTCTTTGGTATTGAACGATAAGTACTTTAAAGGTTCTTTTGATAAAATAGCCTATGTAAAGTTTGCAGCTAATAGTGAAGAATGGTGTTTATTGAGTAAAAGTAGTGATGGCTATTACTTACATTTCTCGAATCGTGAAAAACAAGGACCTTATAATATTGATGATTCACGTGGAGTCCCACAAATACTTTTAGGAAAAGACTCAAAGCATTGGGCGATTACTTATCAAGATGCTAAAAGTAAACAACTTAAACTTTTGGTAGATGGTCAAGAACGAAAGGAGAAGTTTATTGGTAATATTGCCATTACTAAGGAGGGAGAAAAGCAATACTTTTCCTGGTTTAGCTTAGAAAATAAGACCATATTTTTGAATAAGTTGTTGTTGCAATAACTTATAGTCAACACATACAATTACTTGTAGCCTCTTATGAGGCTTTTTTTATATCACTCCCCGAGATTTAAACTCTAAGTATTTATTGATAGTATCTACAGTGAGGGTTTGAGGGGTTGTGAGCACTGCATGTACACCATACTTTCTAAGTTCTTTGATAATTAACCGCTTATCAAAATCAAACTTTTCGGCAATTGTCTTGAGATATACCTCTTCGGTAGAATAAGTGGTTGTGTCTAATAAAGTTTGTAATTCGGTATTTTTGAATAATACTACCAATAATAAGTGATTACTGGCAATGGCTTTGAGATAAGGTAATTGTCGTTGAAGCGCAGATTCTGACTCAAAATTAGTATACAGAATAATTAGGCTACGATGGTTTATCTTACTTTTTAGAGTAACATAGAGTTTCTCAAAGTTGGACTCTTTGTAAGCCGTTTTTTGTTTGTATAATACTTCTAAAATACTTTGCATCTGAGAAGGACCTCTACGCGCAGGCAAAATTGTTTCTACTTGATGGTTAAAAGTAATAAGGCCAGCTTTGTCATCCTTATTCATAGCAATATTAGAAATTACCAAACTTGCGTTGATGGCATAGTCTAACAGACTCATTTTCTCAAAAGGCATTTTCATTACACGGCCTTTATCTACCACACAATATACTTGCTGTGATTTCTCATCTTGATAATGATTAACCATCAAGGTGTTTCGGCGAGCGGTTGCTTTCCAATTAATCGTACGAATATCATCACCTTGTACATATTCCTTGATTTGCTCAAACTCCTGATTGTGCCCTATTCTTCTTATTTTTTTTATTCCTACTTCTGTCAAACGATTTGAGATAGCGAGCAATTCATATTTGCGCATTTGTAAATAGGAGGGGTAAACTGGTATTACTTGGTGTTGGGCAAACCTATACCGGCGAGCAACCAAGCCGATTTTACCAGAAACGTATACATTCAAAGCTCCAAATTTATATTCTCCCCTTTTGACAGGACGTAGGGTATATTGAATACTTTTTTTGTTTGCTGAGTCAATCATAGTTTCAAACAAAAAGTTGCGAATCTGAAATTGATGGGGTATCTCATCGATAATTCTCAGGTTTACCGAAAAATTATAGAGGTTATTCAGGTGGATTAAGATTTTATTTTCATCACCATTAGATAGTTTTTCATTGGCACTTCTCGCTCCTTTCAAGCCTCTCTTAACTCCATACAATAGTAAAACATCTATTAACAGCAGAAATATTAAAACCAGTAATGAAATTTTAGCAATAATTACCAACATCTCTACCATAAACCCCAATACAAACAGGAGGATAATCCCAGTAAGTATTGCGAAAAAACGATAGTTTAGATAAAATGATGTGATAAATCTCATTTGGCTAGGTTTACAACTAACGGGGTACTTCTACACTCTGAATAATTCGCTTAATTACTTCATCCACTCCTAGTCCTTCCATTTCTTTTTCGGGGGTTAGAATTATCCTATGGCGTAATACTGCATAAGTCACTTTTTTGATATCATCTGGCTGGACAAAATCACGCCCTTGCATGGCGGCATAAGCTCTTGCACTATTTAGAATAGCCAGGGAAGCTCTTGGAGAAGCTCCTAAAAACAATGCATTGTGTTGACGGGTTTTACTAACAATTTCAGCAATGTATTTTACTAAATCTTGCTCTATGTGTATTTCTTTGACTTTTTGGCGAAAACCCTCAATCAGCTCTTGTGACAAAATGGATTCCACTCCCGACATTTGAGGGGTACTTTTACGTTCAATTGCTTTATTCAAAATGTTTGTTTCTTCTTCAAGAGATGGATATCCTACATTAATTTTGAATAGAAAACGATCGAGTTGTGCTTCAGGTAGGCGATAAGTTCCTTCTTGTTCTATGGGGTTTTGGGTAGCCAATACAATAAAAGGAGGTTTCATCTGGTAAGTTGTTCCATCAAAAGTAACCTGACGCTCTTCCATCACTTCAAACAAGGCGGCCTGGGTTTTGGCAGGTGCCCGGTTAATTTCGTCTATCAATACCAGGTTGGAAAAGACAGGGCCTTTTTTAAATTCAAATTCAGCAGTTTTTTGGTTAAAAATAGAAGTACCTAATACATCAGAAGGCATTAAGTCAGGGGTGAATTGAATTCGGGCAAAGTCAATAGAGATGATTTTAGACATTAACTTGGCAGTAAGTGTTTTGGCAACTCCTGGCACTCCTTCTATTAGTACATGTCCATCGGTAAGCACAGCAGTAATCAGTAACTCTACCATTTCGGGTTGTCCAACCACTACTTTTTCTATCTCAACTTTAATTTGAGTAACCGCATCCCGAAGTTTGTCTAAATCTACACGACTTTCGAACATAAGTTTGATTTGATATACTTATAAAGATATTTAAAAGGATCGTTATAAGTGGCTTTTTAAAAGTTTGAAGTTGTTTAAACCTTTTAGAAGCTGTTCGAGTTCTATTCGCTATTTTTGTTATGCTTCTTTTGTGCCTGCTTTTCAGCTATTTTTTCGCACGTAGCTAAAGGCTATGCGCAAAAAAATGAGTTTTAATCAGACTCAAAATAACCTATAACAATTTCTACGACTAAAACCCAAACAGCTTCTTAGTTAGTCGTGTAAATATATAAACTTTTGGGGTAAAACAAAGTTGGTTGATGACCAAAAGTCCATCTTATGAACGCTATGCTTTGCGGATGATATAAATCACGCTTGAGTAATTATTATCGTGTTTTTTGGCCCACTGATTTGAGTTCCACCCTTGTAAAACGGCTTTGGGATAATTGTTTTTTCCTGTTTTGTATTTTTGACTTAACATACTAATATAATAAGAGTCAAAATACATGGGTAGGTGCTTTTGAACCTGAAAACCATTCTTTTCAAATAAAGGGGTGAGCGTTTCTGGAGTAAAATGATAGAGGTGGCGAGGCACGTCATATCCCGCCCAGGTGGCTTCAAATTTTTGGGCTTCTTGAGCATTGGCGTTAGGAACTGCAATTACCAATGTTCCTTGGTCACTTAAAAGCTCATGTAATCTTTGAATGGTCTTATCTAATTGGTGTACATGCTCTAATACATGCCACATAGTAATCACACTAAATTGTTCAGGGCGAAATTTATCAGTAAAAATATCCTGTTGTATTTCTATACCAACCTGCTCAGCGGCAAACGCCCTGGTTTTTGGATCAGGTTCACTCCCAATCACTTCCCATCCATCTGCTTTACAAGTATTTAAGAAAAAACCAGTTCCACAACCAATATCCAGCAACTTTTTAGGTTGTTGTCCTACCAATTGGTTCACTAGTTTTAATTTACCTTTGAGAGCACGGTTGCGCACCACATGATATACTCGATTGATCAGACCTTTTTTGGTATTGCTATGAGAGATATAATCCTCCGACTGGTAATATGCTCCAATGTGGGCTTCGTCAGGACGGGGATTGGTAAATTTAAACCCACAATTTGTGCATTGAACAATGGTAAATTTTTCCTGAGTAACGGTATAGTCCTGACAAGTTAAAAAGTCTTTAAATTCGTCTTTTCCACAAACCGGGCACTGCGTCAGAGTCTCGAGCATATTTTCTAATTATTGATTATTAATGGTTGATTATCAATCAACAACCATATTTTACCATTCAAATAATATACAAATTTACAGGTTTTAGGGAAATTAGCAGCAATCTGTGCTTTTATCAAGCTCATAGTTATAAACTATGAACAGGATAAACGCTCGAGGATATTCAAAAAGTTGAGATGAATTCATAGTTAAAAAGAAAACTTAGTATACTTGAAAAACTAACAATCTCATTTTATGAACATACTCATTGTAGGTGCTGGAAACATGGGGAGTATTTATACTTCCAGTTTTTTGAATAACCATTTACTCACCAAGGAACAGTTGTACATTCTGGAACACTCAGAAGAAAAAACCCAAGCTTTGCAAAATGAAGGGTATGTAAACGCTTACCATACTCCAGGGGAATGGGTAAAATCGATGGACTTGATTTTTTTAGCAATAAAACCTCAAGATGCTGAAGATTTCTTCAATCGTATCCAACAGTATTTGAGTCCTAAGCATTTATTGATATCTATTATGGCAGGTATTAGTATTGAAAAAATAAAAGCTTGGGTGCCCACCACTAAAATTATACGTGCCATGCCTAATTTACCTGCACAAATTGGGATGGGCATGACTGGATTTACAGCAGATACTTCGGTAGATAAAAAAGAGCTTTTTATTGTACAAAACCTTATTAACACTACGGGCAAGTCGCTATATTTTGAGGAAGAAGAAAAGCTCAATGCAGTCACGGCTATTTCGGGGAGTGGGCCTGCTTATGTGTTTTACTTTATGCAAGCGATGATGGATGCCGCACAAGAGATGGGGTTTAATCAGTCACAGGCTGAACTTTTGGTGGAACAAACTTTTTTGGGAGCCATTCACTTAGAGAATCGCAGCCAAACCAGCTGTCAGGAGTGGATTAAGCGGGTATCTTCTAAGGGTGGAACTACAGAAGCTGCCATCCGAAAATTCGAGAATCTTACTTTAAATAATAATATCCAGGAAGGATTGAAGCAAGCATTGAAACGGTCGATAGAGTTGGGAAAATAGGGTTAATGGTTAATGGTTAATGGTTAATGCAAAACGAAT
>DMXI01000649.1 GCA_003483885.1 Microscillaceae bacterium | reverse complement strand
AGGAGAAAATCCTTAGCCTGACGGCTATGGTGTCTTCATAGCCAACTTTAGCTAAAATGTCTAATAGTATGGTACTATACAAACTAAAATATTTTGTGAAAACCTCAAGTCTTACCAACTAAAAAAGCCTTGAGCATACAATATACTCAAGGCTTTTTTTAGAAGATTAGGCGCTCATTAGTTATTCGCCAACTCTCTTTTTTGCTTTTCCATTTGCTTCTCGTAGCGAGTAATCACGTGCATAAGCAAGCTATATGGGTTTACATACTTCTTAATATCGTGGTAGTATAACTTTACATATCCAGAGATTTGCAAGTTTTTAGGCAGACGATCAGTCAAGTGGAAAATCACGGTACCTTCACGAGTTATTTTTTCTTCTACTACTTTTTTGCCCTCCGCATTCGTAGTAGGTTTTCTAAACGTCTTGTTGTCAGTTAAAGAAAAACCCTCAATGTTATTGGGTTTTAGCTCAAGCTTTGCGATTTGTTCAGGAGTAAGGGTGCCACCACAAGATTCGTTGACCTTGGTTTGTAACATTTTGTTCAACGCTGGGATCAAATCAGGACGGAAGAAGTCTTGCAACTCGTATACTTTGCCAGTATGAAAGTTTAAATTGATTCCCCAAGATTCACCGTGGGCAGGTTTACCGTTTTTGGTAAGGTGGTGGGTTTTGGTAATACTAATCAAATCTCCTCGCAGATAACTCACCTCGTAGTTGATATCATCGCTAAAAGGTTGGTCACAGTTTTTCAAAGAAGCTTCCATTTCATCAATAGGAAAGTGCACCTTGATCAACTGGTTCACTCTTTTTTGCATATTTACATCGCTCAAGCCAACAAACTTAGGGTAAGATACGTGAATTTTGCATCCGCCAGTAGCCGAAGAATCAAGTACCTCAGCGTGACCTAGCTTCCAATCAGAACGAGTCATAGGTGCGGCAATGGCCAGTGCAAACTTCATTTTGTCCTCTCCCTCAATTCTTTCACCCTTCATTAAGCTATCTTTTTCTGAAAGTTGCCCTTTGATGACCGCTATTTTATTGCCATCCTTGTCCAACTCGTTTAATTCAAAAGTTTCATCATTGATGGTTCCATCCAACAAAACGTCTTTACCATCGGCAATCAACCAATAAGTGCCCGAGAGTTTGTCGCCGTAGCGTCTTATATTGGCACGAATAGGCTTTGTATCTCCTAACTTTCCAGTGTAACTCTTGTCAAATCCGCGAGCTGCTTCTGGAAAATTTTCTGGTTCGTCATTTTTTGTTACCTGGGAGCTATCCCGAGCGGTAGAGTCCGTGTTATCTTTTTCAGATCCCCCTTTGGGACCACAGCTTGCAATTACTATGAGTGTCATTACCAACCCATAGACCAACGATTTTTTCATCATTATCAAAACCTTTTTAAATTATTCTTTTTGAAAGTCCATTCCGGGGTTTCTAATTCTTCCCGAACCTGACGAATACTGTACCAGGGATTTAAGCGACTATTGTTTAGATTTTTCAATAGGTGAATGTCTTGGGCTGGCATATAACTTTGGGCCAGCAAAAACACCACTTCTCCAGTGCGCGAATGTCGTGCCACATCTACCACCAATACCGCATGACCCGGAAAACCTCCCTGAATAAATACATCTCCTAGGCGTAAGTCTCGAATATTTTGTACTTTTTTTAACTCTCTGGCCAGCGAATAGCTTCCAGCATAGGTAAAAACTACCTCGAGGTATTTTCTGAAATTCTGATAAGAGGGATCATAACTGCGACTTTTCAACCAACTTACCTTATTGCCACGTATCCTGGCTCGGTAGCCTTTTCGCCATTGAGTATATAGAGCAGGATCGCCACTTGTAAAGTTGAATCTGATCTGATGGAATTGCTTTTGAGCAAACAAATATTCCGCTCTAAGCCGCATGATCGCATCGGCGCATTGCTGTAAATTTTTCTTGCCTACATCTATATCCACCACGGCATATTGAGCGCGTTGATTTCGTTTTTTTTGCCCATTGTACAAATACACTGTAGGGTCTGACTTGAGCGGTAAGTTTCTAAGATAGTGGCCAAATGATGTGGGGGATACTTTTACCCGTTGATAGCCCGCAGGTACTGGTATTTCCTGAATAGTGGCTATGTTGTTTTTCAGTGTTTCAGCACCAGTACTTGTGGTAGAGGACTGGGTTGGCGAAAGTTTCCAGGCCAACCCGGCACAAGCAATTATCAAAAACAAACCAACAATGGTATATTTCATGCGTCTTTGGGGGTTAGAATATCTTCCCTGACTTGAGTCAAAATTTCACCTAGCCAATTAGTGCCCTGCCATTTGCTACGATCCTGTGCATCAGGATCTTCTGCGGTTAAGCCAATACCCCAAATCTTATCATAAGGACTGGCTTCTACCAGCTCGGTTCCTGTGGTGGCCAGCAAAGCTTCTTTCAGCGCTTCGTTTTGGGTAAACTTGGCGTGATTTGCCTCATATACAATTTGTTTGCAGTGATTGTTCCAGGTATCGCTGTCAAAGTTACGTACTCGTCGGCCCAAAGCTTTTTGATCCCGAGGTTTCTTGGTTAGCAAAATCTGTTCGGCAATTTGTTTGTCTTCAAACAACTGGGCCTTTTTGTACATCATGTATTGTTCGGCACAATTGAACTGAATGCCCTCAAGGGTAAAATCAGAAGGGTGCCATTGAGAAAACGGCGAACGGGTTTCCCAAAAGAAGGTGAATTTTTCTTCAGTGCTCATAAGTTATAGATAATTGATTGTGTTATTAGGTAAATTGGAGAATGATCGGGTTGTCTCAGGACATACTTTCAAACAAATACTACTTTTTCAGACCTGACAGGTTTCAAAAACCTGTCAGGTAGGATGTTCAAAATTAGTGATTTTTTTTCTCGGTTTTTTATTAAAGTTATCAGTGTTCTTGCAAAGCCCCTCCTAACCTCCCCATCCAGGGAGGAACGTTACTCGTAACAGCTTTTCCGCGACTGTTTCTCCCCGAATGGGGAGACTAAGAGGGGCT